>CBFDEE010000030.1:0-12503 GCA_965603745.1 uncultured Bacteroides sp.
GGATACCAGGTAGGCATTGCTTCCCCCTCGCGCGAAACGTGCCTTAATGTTCTTATCCCGCATGATGTTACGGAAATACTCACCTACAGCAAGGGAGGTCCCTCCTGCCCCGCTCTGGAATGAGAATCCGTCACGGATGATACCGGCTGTTTCACAGAAACGGGCCGTAAGCTCAGCCAGGAAGAGCCGGTCAGGGCTTCGTGTAATGCGTGTGGTGCCTGATATGATCTTATCAGGATCCCCAATCTTTTTCATTTCAACAGTACAGTCAACATAATTGCCATGTATCTGCCAGGGTATGCAGGGGAACCCGGTCATATTATCCGTAGCGACTATGACCCGGTCCGCGTATTGTGAGTCCGCCAGGGCAAATCCCAGCAATCCGCTTGCCGAAGGGCCTGACAACCCGTTTGCATTGCCGAAAGGGTCTGCACAGCCGGCACCTATTACGGCAATATCAATATGCACCTCACCGTCCTGTACGGCCTGGTACCTGCCTCCGTGCGACCTCAGTACCCCCAGTCCTTTCATTTTCCCTTCGGATGCGAACCTTCCGAGAGGTCCGTTCATGCTTCCCTCGATATGGTGGATGGTGCCATCTTCAAGGTATTTTATCAGATATTCATGACAGGGGAAGGATGCAGATGGAAACCATACCAGGTTTTTAATCCCCAGTTCATGGGCAGCATCGAAAACCTGGTTAGCGAGGAGGTCCCCGTCCCTGAAATGGTGATGTGTTGAGATGCACATACCGTTCTTCAGGCCGCATTTTTCAAGGGCCTTTTTCAGGGAAGGGACTCTCTTATCCCCATCACTTGGGTAATCATTGCAGGAAGCTATTGGCGGGGCATATTTATTCCCTTCCGGTGAGTATTTGTTAACACCTTTGTAGGGTACCTGTGGTCTGCCGTTAACCTCCACAGGCACTTCCCGCCCGGCGGTATTCTTTATCAGGTCAGGGCTTTTCATTTCCTTTGCCTTTGCGTTTTCCACTGCCAGTCCTTTTCCCATTCCCTGGCTTATCCTGTACCAGGTTCATTTTCCTCGCCAGTTCGATTGTACGTTGTGCCCTTTTGACAACTGGAGGATCAATCATTTTTGATCCGAGGCTTACCACGCTGAGTCCCTTCTTCTCAGCTTCCATGAAGGCATTTACAACAGCCATGGCTTTTTCGATCTCTGAGGCTGCCGGACGAAACGCTTCCATAACCAGCGGAACCTGCCTTGGGTGGATACATCCCATCCCTTCGAATCCCATGTTCTTTGATCTCCTGACCGTGTCCCTCAGGCCGGCTTCATTATCCACATCAGAATACACCGAGTCGATGGCCTGTATACCGGCGGCCTTGCAGGCATTGACCATGCGCGAGCGGGCGTAAAGCGATTCCGATCCCTGTTCCGTGCGTTGCACCCCTACATCCGCGGTATAGTCTTCCAACCCGATAGCCATTGCCACAATGTTTTCGCTGGCGGAGGCAATTTCAAATGCTCTTTCGACTCCCAGCGCAGATTCCAGGATCGGCATAAGGAATATCCTGTGCCTGCCTGATATCTCCCGGATCTTATTATCAACAGTTATGATATCCTCAGGGTTCTCTGCTTTAGGCAGCAGGATCAGGTTGGGTTTCTGGGGGACTACCGCTTTGATATCTTCAATCCCTTCAGGCAGAGGATTTATCCTTACCATTCTTTCTGCACCATAAAAATCTACCGAACGCAGGGCATTACGCACCAGGATCCTGGCTTCCTGCTTGAGCATGGGGGCAACCGAATCCTCGAGGTCAAGGATGACCCCGTCTGGTTTGTGGATGCCGGCATTCAGCATCATTGCAGGATTATTGCCCGGGAGGTAAAGGCGGGTAAACCGGAACCTGTCCGGGGCTGAGACTGGTATCTCATCCAGTATCCCCGGCAGGAGAAATTCCCTGTCCGTGTCCATCACCTGCTTTAATGCAGCCTCTATCCTGGCCGCAAGAACAAATTCGAGGGCGCCGCTGTCAAGTATTCTGATCCGGGCGTGGGGAATCCCGAAATGCTTCATCATTCTTTCGGCAAGCTTCTTTATGGATTTGCCGTACAGGGCCCCGACCTTGCTCTGAAGGTCAAGATCAAAGCCACCTGATGGTGTGATGTCGATCTGCACAAGGCAATCCGACCTTATCCTGCCGCCATAATTTCCGGCCCTGCCTGTTTTATTGCCCATATATGATCGCTTTTCATAGGTGATCAGTACACGCATAAAGATAGCAAGAGTTTCAGTTAAATTACTTTGTGGGACTTATGCTTAAGAATATGCTATACCGGAGCACCTTTACCTTATTGGAGTTCTATTCTTCGCCCTTACTGCAGAATTCTGTAAGTACACCGAAGGTTGACCTTGGATGCAGAAAGCCGATATCCAGTCCCTCGGCACCTGGTCTGGAAGCCTTGTCGATAAGCTGCACACCCTTGTCTTCTGCTTCTTTCAGCGCCCGGGCGGTATCCTCTACAGCGAAAGCAATGTGGTGGATACCCTGTCCCCGCTTTTCAATGAACTTCCCTACTGGCCCCTCCGGGTCCGTGGATTCCAGAAGTTCGATCTTGGTCTCGCCAATAATAAAAAAGGCCGTGCGGACTTTCTGGTCTGCCACTTCCTCAATGGCATAGCATTCGAGTCCCAGCACATCCTCATAATAAGGAATGGCTTCATCAAGACTGCTGACGGCAATCCCGATGTGTTCAATATGGCTTGGCTTCATGGTGTTCAGTTTTTCATCAGGTACTGAAGGTGTCCGGGTACCCCGCACAAATATATTGAAAATTGCTCCTTAATGTATCAGTGCGTCGTGGAGCACCTGCTGGATATTGGTGCGGACGTCCATCTCGACGAGCCCGGGATTGTCCTGGTCCGGGTGGATCTTGTTCGAAAGGAATACGTACAGTATGCCGGTTTCAGGGTCTGCCCACACCAGGGTTCCGGTAAACCCGGAATGCCCGAAGCTGGCCGGAGATACGCACTGGCATGTGGGACCTTCCTTCTCGTAATCCATTTCCGGCTTGTCGAATCCTATCCCTCTCCGGTTCCCTTCCTCACAGTGAATGCATGTATTGTACCGGTCTATAATTGAATCTGCAATAAATTCAATTCCCCCGTACTGTCCCCCGTTCAGGTACATCTGCATAATCTTGGCAAGGTCGTTGGCATTGCTGAAAATCCCGGCATGCCCGGCCACACCTCCCAGCATGGCAGCCCCTGGATCATGCACATAACCGCGCAGCAGCTGTTTTCTGAAAACCAGGTCATTTTCCGTAGGGGTGATCTGTCCGGCCGGAAAACGCCCGAGCGGATGAAAGCCGGTATAGGAGGCACCTAGCGGACGATAGAACTGTTCGAGGGTATAATCTTCAAGCGGCATTCCCGTGAGCTTCTCCGCAATGGGACAAAGAAAATAATAACCCAGGTCGGAATACAGGTATTCTTTATCTTCCCTGAGTTCGGAATTGATTATCCTGTGCATTATGCTGTCATGGTAGTCCCTGTTCAGGAAAAGTCCCCCCGCCACCTGCACGGGATACTGCTCGGAGTATTCACCTGCGTAAGCTCCTTCAACATATTTCAGGTTCTTGTTCAGGAAAATATGCCCTGCCAGGCGGAAGGGGTAATTCCTCGAAAGTTTTTTGCTGATCAGGTCCTCATCGGCATCCATGGGTTCAATGGTCGAGTAATAAAACGGTATCCAGGGACTGAGACCGGCATGATGGCTCAGCACATCACTGATGAGCAGATCGCCCTTGTCACAGGTATCGAGCCAGGGAAGATATTGATCCAGGCTGTCGTTCACACTGAATTTTCCCTGCTGGGATAATTGCATGAGAACCGGCAGTGTCGCCGTAATCTTGGTGATGGAAGCCACATCGTAAAGGTCGTTCCATTTTACCGTATCCCTCCTGCCGTAGGTATGGTATCCAAAGGACTTGTGATAGAATACCAGGCCGTCGCGGGCCGCCAGGATCTGGCATCCCGGCATCGCCTTGGCCCGGATGGCGTCCAGGGCAATGGAATCAATCCTGTACAGGAGCCCGGAGCTCACATCGGCCTCTTCGGGCAGCCCGTAACTTAAACGGGTGGCTTCCCCGGTGATAATCCCGGATCCCAACCCGTACTCCTGGCTTGCAGATACCGGCAATTTACCCCGGGCCGGGAAGCCGCCGAAGATCAGCTGTGCACTGAGGCTCTGTAATAAATCCTTGTCTTCATTTGCCATCAGCAGACCCATCAGCTTGTCACCGAAGTTAAACCTTGTGAGACTGTAAGGACTGGCAAAAATGCTTATGATACATGGTTTTATGGATGAAAGCCTGTTCAGGAAGAGAACCGAGTTTTCCATGATGCCGAAGTCCCTCGTTGCTCTTATATCCGTATTATGAAGGCCTGCAATGACCAGGTTATAGGACTCCAGTTTTTCCAGGAGTTCCAGATAGGATGCGGAAGAGGCCTCCCTTGATATATTGAAATGATCCGTCCGAAGGTAGAGATCAATATTCTTCTGGAAATCATTCCTTTCGGATTGTCCGATCGCTACCGTGGCAATCCTCAGCGTATCCAGGCGTTCAAGGGGGATTATATTGTCCCGGTTATCAAGAAGGGTGAGAGACTCCCGGTAAAGCCGTGAACAGGTTGCCTGGAACCGATTATCGTTAAGCCTTTCATTAAGTGCGGACAGTTCCAGGGGATGGCCAATGCCAGCCCAGTATTTGGCAGCAAGGATCTTCTTGCAGCTCTCCTCCACCCTCTCCCAGCTGAGGTTTCCCCGGCGGATCTCTCTCCTGATCTCTGAGATACCTTTTACTACAGATGAGGGTATGAGTAATATATCATTACCAGCCTTGAAAGCCCTGGCCTCCAGTTCCCCCGGTGAATGATGCATATCTGCTCCGGCCATGTCAAGTGCATCACTCATGATAAGTCCCCTGAAGCCCAGTTCCTCCTTTAATATTCCGGTAATTATTTCTCCGGAAAGGGATGATGCAAGGTCCGGTGCAGGATCCAGTGCAGGAACTTCAAGATGTGCCGTCATAATGCCCGGAAGTCCCCGGGCTATCGCTTCCCTGAACGGATACATTTCCGTATTCCAGAGCCTTTCCCTCGAATGTTTAATGAGCGGGAGTGTATGATGGGAGTCCTTATCCGTGTCTCCATGCCCGGGAAAATGTTTGGCAACACAGAGTATCCTGCCTTCAAGCATTCCATCCATATAGGCGATCCCCTTCCGGCTGACCAGGTCCGCATCCTCGCCGAAAGACCGGGCGCCGATAACGGGATTCCGGGGATTGCTGTTCACATCAAGTACCGGGGCCAGGTTCATGTTCACCCCGATCATCCTCAACTGTGCGGCAACTTCGCGGCCCATCTGCCGGATCACCTCTTCATCCTGAACAGCCCCCAGGGTCATCTGACGCGGGTATGCAAAGATGCTGTCAAGCCGGAATGCAGGTCCCCACTCGGCGTCCTGGGAAATCAGAAGGGGTGTCCTTGCTTCATCCTGGTACAGGTTTACCAGTTTAGCCTGTCGGACGGGACCGCCCTGGAAAAAGCAGAGTCCCCCGATATTATGCTTCCGGATCAGTTTGAGGATAGCCTCTGTATGTTCTTCACCCATATTCGAATAAGCCCTAACCATGAAGAGCTGGGCGATGCGTTCATCCCGGCTCAGGGATTCATACACCGAATCTGCCCATTCCGCTCCGGCGTCAAGAAATGCCGGATCGATGCTTTCCTGCTGTTTTCCAGCGGTCGTGAAATGGTAGCTGGATATTAACAGGGGACTTAAAATGGCCAGTGAAAGGATAAAGGTCTTTCCGGGATACTTCATCATATGCGATTTTCTCTTGTACCGTAACAAATATAACAGTTCTGTCCAGCCCAGAAAACACAATTTTCAACACCGATCCCAGATATCCGATCAAAAAAATCTGTGATTGAATGTCCTGATCTCCCCAGAAATCCTAATTTTGTGTACTGGCCAAGAAAGCAATTTTGTTTAAGAGTATTAGAACAAGAAGGGTGCCTGCCCTGTACAGACCGGATTTCAATTACTTCAGGAGACTGATAATGGAATCGTTACATCAGAATTTATACACTCAATAATTAACATCCCTATGAAAAAGTTATTTCACATTTTCATTTTGCTTGCTGTGATCCCGATGTTCACAATGCAGGCTGCGGAAGAAGCCAGGCTTCTCAGATTCCCGGCCGTTTATGGCGACCAGATCGTGTTCTCTTATGCCGGTGACCTGTTCACCGTTGACAGTGATGGCGGACTTGCACGGAAATTAACGAGTCACAATGGCTATGAAGTATTCCCGCGATTCTCTCCCGATGGCAGCAAGATCGCATTTACGGGACAGTACGATGGCAATACTGAGGTATTTGTCATCCCGGCTGAGGGTGGCTCCCCAAAGCGCCTCACCTTCACGGCAACCCTGGGAAGGGATAATGTTTCGGACCGTATGGGTCCCAATAATATCGTGATGGACTGGACCCCGGACGGGAAATACATCACTTTCCGGTCTCGCAAGCAATCCTTCAATTCCTTTGTCGGACAGCTTTTCAAGGTGCCGGTTGAAGGGGGAATGAGCGAAGAGCTTCCCCTGCCCTGCGGCGGATTCCACTCCTGGTCGCCCGATGGCAACAAGATCGCATACAACAGGATATTCAGGGAATTCAGGACATGGAAATATTACCGTGGAGGTATGGCAGATGAGATCTGGATACATGACTTTACCACCAGGAAAACGGAAAAGGTCACCGATAACGCCGAGCAGGACATCATCCCCATGTGGGCAGGCGACGAAATATTCTTCCTTTCCGACCGCGACCGCACCATGAATGTTTTTGTCTGCAATACTTCCACAGGTGAAACCAGCAAGGTGACCAATTTCACGGAATTCGACGTGAAATTCCCCTCCCTTGGCAAAGACCAGATCGTGTTTGAAAACGGCGGTTACATATACAAGTTAAATGTAAATACCAGGGAGTATGCAAAGGTTTCCATCCAGATCGCAAATGACAATGCCTACAGCCGTATGGAATTAAAAGATGCGAGCAAGAACATCACAAGCATTGATCTCTCCCCGAACGGTGAACGGGTACTGTTCGCAGCACGTGGTGAGATATTTACCCTGCCTGCAAAACACGGGATAACCAGGAACCTGACCCAGAGCCCCGGCGCTCATGACAGGGTAGCCAGCTGGTCCCCGGACGGCAGGTACATTGCATGGTTCTCCGACATTTCCGGTGAATATGCATTATCCATCCAGAAACCGGACGCATCGGAAGACCCGGTCTCCCTGACGCCTGGTTTTGATAATTATCCTTACGATCTGAAATGGTCTCCGGACAGTAAGAAAATCCTGTTCAGTGACAGGAAAATGCGCCTGCAGATAGTTGATGTTGCATCAAAAAAGATGACACTCGTAAAAAAATCTGTTACAACGGAACTGAATGACTTCGACTGGTCTCCCGACAGTAAATGGATCGCTTTCTATGAGAATGATAAAAACTTATACGGGGTAATCCACATTTATAACCTGGCATCAGGACAAACCTACCCGGTAACCGACAACTGGTACGAGTCCGGGAGTCCCAAGTTCTCCCCCGATGGCAAATACCTTTATTTCATCTCATTGAGGGATTTCAATCCCACATTCTCAAACACGGAGCTGAACATTGCCTATACCGATATGGCGAAGGTCTACATGGTAACTCTGGCCAAAGACACTCCGTCACCCTTCGCTCCTGAGAACGATGAAGTCAATATTGAAACAGGTACAGAGGACGCTGGAAGCGGCAAGAAGGGTAAAGGGGACAAGAAAGACGATGAAAACGTTGAGGATGAGAAGCTTACAAAAATTGATGTACAGGGACTGAATTCCAGGATCATAGCTCTTCCTGTCGAGGCCATGAACTACAGGAACCTCCATGCTGCTTACGACAAGGTTTATTACATCGCAGGATCCCAGAACGGGGGAGCAGGGACCGCAAAGGTATTTGACCTGAAAACGAAAAAGGAAACAGAACTCGGTACCGGCCTCCTGTTTACCATATCAGCCAATTACAAAAAAATGATCGTTAGACAGAATGGTAAGTATGGCGTTATTGACCTGCCGGGTGGAAAGGTGGATCTTACCGAAACGGTTGATCTGTCGGGCATGCAGGTTATGACCGATTACCGTCAGGAATGGAAGCAGATTTATGATGAGAGCTGGAGGCAGATGCGTGATTTCTTTTATGTTGAAAATATGCACGGATTGGACTGGGAAGCCATGCATGCAAAATACGATGTGCTTGTCCCCCATGTCAACCACAGGAATGATCTCACTTATATCACAGGTGAACTCATCGCTGAACTCTGTGTCGGACACGCCTACATAAATTCACCTCCCGACCTTCCCGGACCCGAGCGTATCCAGACCGGCCTGCTTGGTGCAAAGCTGAGCAAGGATGCTTCAGGGTACTTCCGCATTGACGAGATACTGGAAGGGGCCAACTGGAGCAATGCCCTTCGCTCGCCCCTGACGGAAGTCGGTGTAGATGTAGATCCCGGCGATTACATCATTGCCGTGAACGGGAAATCCACCAGGGAAATGCCGGATATATATGCGGCACTGGTCAATACAGCCGGGAAGACGGTCAGGCTAACTGTAAATTCCGGTGCATCTGAAGCAGGCGCCCACGATGAGCTTATCAAGCCTATTGCAGACGAATCCCAGTTATATTACCATAAATGGGTCCACGGCAACATCCGGAAAGTCAGCGAAGCCACGGACGGGCAGATAGGGTATATCCACATTCCCGATATGGGCGTTGGCGGCCTGAACGAATTTACGAAGTACTATTATCCGCAGCTTCAGAATAAAAAGGGACTGATCATCGATGACCGCGGAAACGGAGGGGGATTCGTATCCCGCATTGTCGTGGAAAGGTTGCGCAGGCAGCTTACTTTCCAGTTCTCCTTACGGGGAAGGCAGGACGGAAATCCCGTCCCGGACGGAACGGTCCTGGGTCCGAAAGTGCTACTCATGAATTACGCTTCTGCATCTGACGGGGACCTGTTCCCGTACCAGTTCAAGGAGAACAAACTGGGAACCACTATCGGTACACGAACCTGGGGCGGGGTTGTCGGGATACGAGGCACACTGCCATTCATAGACGGAGGGATCATGATGCGGCCCGAATCAGGCTCGTATTCGGCCACGGAGAGTAAATGGATCATCGAGAACCACGGGGTGGAGCCCGACATCTACCTGGATAACGATCCGGCGAAGGAATACGACGGGGAAGATGAGCAGCTGAACAAAGCAATCGAGGTGATCATGGGACAGCTCGACCAGTACATAGCACCCCCGGTTGCTCCTCCTGGCAATGATAAAAGCGGAAAATAACCAGACACCTGACCTTAAACCAAAAAATAAGCCGCCCCAGAAATCCGGGGCGGCTTATTTTTTACAGTTCTGTTTGTTCCGATTACTAGGCAAGTTTAACCTGAATGGCAGCCGGACCTTTTTTACCCTTTGTCAGCTCATAGCTGACAAGACTGCCCTTATTTATTTCTTCAAGCAAATCATTTACGTGAACAAAGACATTTTCCTGTGATTGGGAATCCTTGATAAAACCATAACCCTTCGATTCATCGAAGAAAGTCACCTTGCCCTCTCTTTCATGACCGGTATCCTCGCCGGGTTTCCGTTTGGGTATACTGACTTCGATTCCCTCTAATTTAATATCTTCCTTTAAAGCCGGATCCGGAGGAGTGGAGCTTATCATGCCCTTTTCATCCACATAGGCAATCATATCATCCAGACTGGAACTCTTATCATTTTCTTTCCTTGCCAGTCTCTTCTTCTCTTTTTCTTTCCTCTTTCGCTCTTTTTTCTTTCTAACCTCTTTCTTATTGAATGATTCTTGTGAACGGCCCATAAATTTATATTAGTAATAAAAAACTCTGAAATCCCTGCTGTCCGGCATGGAGAGTCTGGAAATTAAATTTGGTTTATTAAACTGGTTTCACATTGACTGCCATAAGGCCCTTCTCACCCTGCTTGACCTCAAAAGTAACCTGCTGATCGGGCTCAACGCTTTGTACATCTGCAAGACCGGAACGGTGAACAAATATGTCATCGCCGTCTTCTGATTCAATGAAGCCATAACCTTTGGCATCATTGTACCACTTAACTTTTCCTTTTGTCATGATTGTATCTTATGCTGTTCGTTAATATTGTTTCTTGGGTTTTGCCTCATTTACGATCATTTCCCTGCTTTCATAAAGGGTGCCATTCAGTCCCTCGATCGCTTTTTTTGCATCATCCTCATTTTCCATTTCCACGAATCCGAATCCTTTGCTTCTTCCGCTGTACTTGTCGGAAATAATTTTTACACTGTTTACTGTTCCGTACTCTTCAAACAGTCCTTCGAGTTTGTTCTCGTCAACCTTGAAATTAAGGTTACCTACATAAATGTTCATTGTTCTAAAAATTTGTTTGTATTAATAACAACAGATAAATGGTTCAAAATGAAAGCAACCCGGCTCAGGCAGCATATTGAAAACTACCTGGGTGAGGAATTTTCATGTGAACAAGTATTATTTTTACATATACCTGTTGTTGGTGTTTTAAATTAATGGAAATTAAAAAGTGGCAGTGATGAACTAAATGTGTGAAAGAAGTTAGTTTACAAATACACAATTTCATTTTCCTGATAACTCGGGCAAAGGTAGGCTATTATATTCAGAATATCACTATTTCCTTAATTAATATTTATTCGAACTCTCAGCCGGCAAGGTCTTTATAGCGGAAACAGGAAGTCACATGGTCGTTCACTATTCCGGCTGCCTGCATGTAGGCGTAGATGATGGTAGAACCTACAAATTTAAATCCGCGCAGCTTCAGGTCAGCGCTCATCCTGTCTGAAAGCTCCGTACTGGCCGGCAGGTCATTCTGGTCGGTAAAGGCATTGTGGATGGTCTTTTCTCCGCTGAACTTCCAGATATAGGCATCGAAGCTGCCGAATTCTTCTATAACTTCCAGGAATTTCTGCGCGTTGTGCACGGTTGCTCTGACCTTTAGCCGGTTACGTATGATTTTCTCGTCTGAGAGCAGTTCCCTGATCTTATTTTCATCGTATGCTGCGATCTTACGGAAATTAAAATTATCGAAAGCTTCACGGAAGCCCTCCCGTTTTTTCAGAATGGTCAGCCAGGAGAGCCCGGCCTGGAAAAGGTCCATGACGAAAAACTCAAAATGCCTTTGATCGTCATGGATGGGTGTGCCCCACTCCCGGTCATGGTATTCTTCCAGGAGGGGATGGTTTTGTGACCAGGGACATTTTTGCATTGGCGGATAAGATTTTAATCAGAACTCCGGCAGTTATTTGTGACCTTCGGGCGCATCAACATGGTTCGTTCAGGGATGCCTTCTCATCATGGATTCAGTTCAGCCAGGATCCCCTGTCCTTCTCCCAGAGGCTTATGAAATATTCAATGGACCTGTCGTATGTCCTTTCCGCATCGTCAGGGAAGTAACAGGCAGGCAACTGTCCGCTGCTGCGGTGATAGTGCAGGCAATCGCAGCATACTGCATGTTTGCTGCACGGATAGGTGCAATTGCAGTACTGGCTGTTTCTGTCTTTGTTGCATTCCATGTTGAGACCCTCCTAATCTTTCAGTTTCTTCAGTTCAAGTTCGGTAAAATCAAAATCGGGACTGGGAATATCCACAATAAGTTCCCTGACATCACCCTCCTCGTCCAGATAAAATTTCACGGTTCCCTGCGGAAGGAATGGTTTATCCCTGACCTTGATAAGGAATGTATCTCCCGAGAAGGTTTCCAAATCCCCTGTCAGTCCCGGTGCGGGAAGAAAATCCAGGGTAAGTTTGCCCTTATCCAGTTCTACCTCGACATTCCCGTAAAGATCACCTCCGTACACACCACTGTATTCCTTCAGTTTAAGTGTTGGCTTCACAGACCGGTCGGCACCGGAGAGGTATTCCTCCCAGGAGTTCCTTATATGCTCCAGTCCCATGAGTGAGTTCTTCAGGTATATTGAGCACCAGTCATAGCTTTTCCCCTGGTAATACTGGTCCAGGATATAGTATTCAAGTCCCACGGTCAGGGCATTGATACTGTTTGTCAGGATGACGAAGCCGAAATTTTCATCGGGAACAATAACCAGGCGGTTAAGCATCCCATGTGTCCCTCCCTCGTGTGCTATGACCTTCCAGCCATGATAATCGTAAAATTCCCAGCCCAGTCCGTATCCCCTGAAATGCATGGAAGGCCAGATCCGCTGGTTTCCCATTTCCAGCGGCCGGGGGACATGCATTTTTCGTGTTTCCCACATACTCTCAGGGCTTATAAGCTGCTTTCCGTTCCAGGTCCCCATGGCAAGATGGAACCGGATCCAGCGAGACAGATCCATGGCACTCGAATTCACTGCCATCGCCGGGGCGACATTATCCATATCCCAT
>CBFDEE010000031.1:0-12312 GCA_965603745.1 uncultured Bacteroides sp.
TTTAACTGTAGTTACAGCAGGGATCGTTCAGATCGTCTTCGGTACTTTGCGTCTCGGGAATCTCATCAAATTTGTTCCCTATCCGGTGATGGCAGGTTTCATGAACGGGATAGTACTGCTGCTCATCCTTAAGCAGATCAGGCCGCTCGTGGGAGTCGATTACGGGACTCCCCTGATGTGGATACTGCGACACCCTGATATTATCAATTCTCTTGCTCTTTTCATTGGATTGGTGGTTTTACTTTTCTGGTAAATACAAAGGATTCCGTTCATTGAATTTTCTAAGGTAGACAAATTTTTGCTGACGTTTCTTTTTCTTCTTGAGCTGTGAAAACTCATCATGAAGTTCCGGGTCCTGCATCAGCAGCACCTCAAGGCTCTGAACATCATACTCATAGATCTTCCCTGTTTTAAAGTCCAGAACGTACTGCCGCATCTCAGACGACTGGGTATTGGCCGGGTATCCTCCGTGCCGGTAGTAGTAATCATATGGATTGTAATAATACGGATCGTAGTATCTTGTATCATAGGTTGTTACAGTCGCAACAAAGTGACATATGCTGCCTATTATGGTGATGCGGTGATACTTGTCATCCAGGGAAACAAAGAGGACTCCGTTCCTGCTGAATCCCCAGACCTGGTCCGATTTGACCTCCTGCTTCATCCCTATATGATCGTAAAACAACAGCGACTTGTTTTCAAGGACTTTAATATAAAAGTCCCTGTCACTGAAGTCTATCGATGTCAGGATCCTTGTTTTGGGTATGGGACTGTTATTCCTGACCTGTTCGAAGTTCAGGAAAATCCCCTCCCTGAACTTGAACTCCGGTGTGTATTTCACCATGCCCAGTGAATCTGGCTGGGCCTCTGTGACGGTTGCGGTCATCAGGCACATAAAAATGAAGAATGCGGTCAGAAATCCGAACCTCTGTCTAAACTCAAACATAATCTGATCTGTCAGTTAATCCTTATGTATACTATCAAACAACGTACCATTCGTCCCGGTATTATACTCGGCGGCGGGAATCCTGTATGACTTTCCGAAGATCGTTTTTTATATGTATATTTATGAACAAATCTGCTATCCAGACTGAACAAATTTACATAAATATAGGCCAGTAATTCATGCTCACACAAGAGAAAATATTTAAATTTTTCTCTTTCGGATTGGACGAAAAAACGGAACCCCATATCCTGACCCGGATACTCTTAACCAATATCTTCAGTTTTCTCGGGATCCTGTTCTTCCTGTTATTCGGCGTTCTTGCCTACCTGAATGAAGATCATCTGATTGCCTGGACCCTGCTGGCAGCTACCGGACTGGTCATTCTGAATGTTATATACATGGTCCGGACACTGAGGATCAATCATTCTATTCCCCTTTTACTTGTACTGATGGCGGCCCTGCTGCTTTTCCTGGTGATCATCGGCGGAAGGGAGGAAACAGGATACCTCTGGGCACTGACTTTTCCGATCATTTCACTTATCCTGCTGGGATTGAAAAGGGGCACTGTCTCCTCCATGATATTCCTGCTGCTGGCAGGGATCGTACTTTTCGGTAAATTCAGCATTGTCCCGGTTAAATACGATCCGGCATTCAGCCTGAGGTATGTCTTTACCTATTTTGGAATATACCTGCTGGTTTATGCATTTGAATACCTGCGTGTCAGGAATGTGAATAAGCTGGACAGGGCACTGGAGGAAGCAGCTTTCGAGACCCGCTCCAGGGATGAATTTATTTCCAGGCTATCCCACCAGTTAAGGACATCCCTCAATAACATAACACTGGTCAGCAACCTGGTTAGCGACACCAAACTGAACACGGAACAGCGTGACCTGATCGATACCATCCTCGCCTCCACCAATAATCTGGTCGAAGCCGTAAATAACATCGTCAAGGTGTCCGACATCAGTATCCGCAGTGTAAAGGAATCATCCATTCCATATGATATCGGCTCGGCCGTTGAAAGCATTCTTCATCTTTTCCCGCCTTCGGAGTATCTGAATGTTGAATTCGAGCTGCACCATGATCCAACCATATCAAACCAGGTACAGGGTGATCCAATACGTATTAAACAAATGTTCCTGAACCTGGTGGAAAATATCCTGAAACAGGCCAGGGCAGACAATACACTCAGCATCCATATTCACATTATTAACAACCGGGAAACGGAGAACAGGATTCAGCTTAAGTTCCGGATTCTTGCCTGTCTGCGTGCCGGGGAGGAATGCCTGTCAGGAATACCCCGGGAACAGCTGGATCTTAGCATCCCGCAAAAATTCGTTGAGATAATGGGGGGGGAACTGGTCACGGAGGTTAGCGATGTGCAGACCGAATTAAGCTTCGAGCTTGAATTCCAGAAAAGTGGTGTTAAAATCAGAAAAGGGACTCCCGGATACCAGGCCGGCAGGGAAGCCCTGGGACAGGCCAGAAAAGTTGATCTCAGTGATGCCAGCATCCTTCTGGTGGAAGACAATATTATCAACCAGAAAATTGTCATCCTCAGCCTGGAGAGAATAGTTAAGAACGTAGATGTTGCCAGTAACGGAAAAGAAGCGCTCGATAAATTCGGCACGGCCAATTATAATATCATTCTGATGGACATTCAGATGCCTGTCATGGACGGGTTTCTGGCCACCAAGAAGATCCGTGAGATCGAGGCAAGTACCAACTCCTTTACCCCGATTATTGCCATAACGGCAAACGCCATGTCGGGTGACCGCGAAACCTGTCTTGCAGCCGGCATGGATGACTACATCAGCAAGCCGTTCCAGGTCGATATGCTGGTTGAAAAGATGAAATCAATGCTGGAAAGATCGGCTACGGCCTGATGCCTATCACCAGTATATCGTCAACCTGGTCCATATTCCCCTGCCATTCCTCGATGCTTGCTTCCAGGATGGAGCGTTGTTTTTCCATCGGGAGTTTGTGAATGGTCAGCAGCAGATGCCTGAACCTGCGGTATTTAAACTTTTTACCCTCCGGTCCGCCGAACTGGTCAGCGAAACCATCCGAGAACATATAAATGATATCATCCTTCTGAAGGTAGATCTTATGGCTTTTAAAGAGTTTTCTCTCCGTAGAAAAATGAACATCCGCACCCACGGAGAATCGGTCCGCCTTCACCTCGATAATAGTTTCATTGCGAACCAGGTAAAGAGGATTGAATGCGCCGGAGTAGTCAAGGGATTTTTCCTTGCGGTCGATGATACACAGGGACAGGTCCATTCCGTCGTTAAGATATACATGCTCCCCGTCTGAAAATATGTCAGTGAAATTTTCATTCAGGGTATCGAGGATCATGGCCGGATTGCTGCCCTGTTCACTGGTCGTGATCTTTCTGAACAACTCGAATCCGATAATGGACATAAATGCTCCCGGTACCCCGTGCCCGGTACAGTCCACCGCCGCAACATAGATCTTATTCCCATGCTGGTTGATCCAGTAGAAGTCTCCGCTTACAATATCTTTGGGCCGGAAATAGACAAATGAGTCCGGCAGCAGGTTTCTGAAACTATCGTCAGTTGGCAGCAGAGCATGCTGTATCCGTTTAGCATAGATAATACTGTCCGTGATGTTCTTGTTTTTGCGTGCCAGGTCCGCCCTCTGTTTCTCGATCTCCTTGGCCGAGATCTCCTTTTCCCTCAGGACCCGGTTGCTCCGCCTCAGGCTCCTTGTACGAAACCGCATGATCACCAGAAAAACAAGGGATCCTGCCATGATATACATCATAATGGCCAGGGTCTTGTTCCAGAAGGGGTAGGGTACTATGATATCCATATGGATCTCATCCTCTGAATAAAGCAGGTCATTATTGGAGCCCTTTACACTCAGGGTATAGGTGCCGGGATTCAGCCTGTTAAATGTAACATGATGCTGCTCTCCGTTATGGATCCACAGCCCATCCTGGCCTTTCCTCACCATTTTATAGAGATACCTGTTCTTCTCCGGAGCGGTAAATTCAAGAGCGGAAAAACGTATGGTTACAATCTCCACACCCCTGGGCACAATCACCGTTGATACCCTGTCCAGCGCAAGAGGTTTGGACATGCCCCCCTGCTCGCGGAAGCGCACGAACTGTGTGAATGAAAGCAAGGGGGGGTACGGATTGTAAGCTATGGAATCGGGATGGAAGGTATTCAGGCCTTCTGTGCCGCCGAAGTACATTCGCCTGTCACTGTGCCGGTAGTAAGATCCGGGCAGGAATTCGTATCCCTGCAATCCGTCAACTGTACCGTACTGGATGAAAGTTTCAAGTTCCGGCCTGTACATTGCAAGTCCCCGTTCAGAGCTCAGCCAGAGGTTTCTGTTCCCGTCAGCCAGTATTCCGTATATCCTCAGTTCGGACAGTTCAACCGGTTCAGCGAAAAACTCAAAGCTGTTTGTTTGCGGACGGTATCTATTCAGACCTGCAGCAGTCCCGACCCATATATCGCCTTCCGGATCAACATGCAGGGAATATACAGTATTGCTGTTAATGCTGGAGGAGTGGTTCATGAATCCGGCCTGGAAAACCTCATAACTATCTTCTGAAGGGACATACTTTATCAGTCCCACGGATGAACCAATCCATATTCTTCCCTTCATATCTTCCGTCACACAGTATACATCCTGAAGTTCCAGCAATTCGGTACCGTAATGAATACGCTTGATGCTCAGTATGCTCCTGTCCACAGGATCATACTTATGGATCCCGCCTGAGGCGGCAAACCAGATGAATCCCTTTGAATCTTCAAAAACATCGTATACATGCTGCCTGTTGAAAATCTTATGAAAAGAAAAGAAGCGTCTGAATCCGGGCCTCATCACAGAGATCCCGTTCCCCGTACCGAGCCAGAGATTGCCGCTGCGGTCGCGGTGGATGGCATGGATCTGGTCATGGGGGAGGCGCCTTGACACGGTTCTTGTATGGGTATTGTATTGTATTGCTGATTTTGTTCCGTGAGGTATAAAGTTCAGTCCCATGCCATCGGTACCGATCCAGAGATCCCCGTTTTCATCCTTGAAAACACTGGTGATCATATTGGATGACAGGCCTTTCCAGTCCGGGTTCAAACTGCTGATCACCTGGAACTTCCGGTCTTTCTGATCGATTTTTACGAGTCCCCCGTCAGTCCCCAGCCAGAGAATCTCAGATCTGTCCTCATACAATGCATTAATATTCGTGAAGCGCGTATAGATATCCGTCCGGTGAAATCCCATATATGATTCTGCTGTGCCCAGATCAGGACTGACCTTTACCAGTGATTCCTGCGTACCGAACAGCAGATTGCCCTCCCTGGTCTGGGCAATGGAATGAATATTCAGGCCGCGCAGGCCGGGCAACAGTTCACCGGCATCCCTGAATGTTCCTTTTACACGGTTAAAAAGATAAAGTCCCCCGCCAGTGCCGCACCAGACCCTTCCCTCCCTGTCAGGAAAGATCCTGTACACACGGTTGCCGAACAATCCCGGATTGCCAGGTATATCATAATGGTACAGGTCCCCGGTCTCAGGATTTAAAATCTGAAGTCCGTCTTTTGTCCCCATCCACATAAATCCCAGGCTGTCAAGCCACATGGTGTAGGATTCATCCCGGAGGTCGGGTGTTGATTCATCGTAATACAGTTTATAGAAGGTGAATTCTTCCGTTTCCCGGTCAAGGATGGCCAGGTTTCGTTCTGTCCTTACCCAGACATTGCTCTCCTGGTCAACGCAGAGGGAGTATATTATCTGGCTTCCGGGGCGGATAGAATCCTCCGATACCGGGATATAATGTGTCCACAGATGACCTTTGTGCCTGTCCAGTTTATTCAGTCCGTAATCGGTGCCGACCCACAGGACTCCCTCCCGGCCTTCGGCCAGGCACCGGATTGAATTGCTGGACAGGGAAATGGTATCCGGCTGATAACGGAACTGGTGGAAGGAATACCCATCGTATTTATTTAATCCTTCATCCGTCCCGATCCAAAGAAATCCCAGGCTGTCCTGCAGGATGGTATTGATTTCCTTATGGCTTAAACCGGACCCTGATGAGAACAACTGTCCGTAAGGATCGGCAGCCCGGGCTGCCTCCGGGTCCCCAAATAACAGACTCCAGGAAATCAGATAAACGGCTATTGATATGAACCTGATGCTATGCATACAGGGAGGCTAATTTAACATTTATTACCCTCTTTACCAATGCCCTCCGCCATCCGTGGAGAATCTGCCAGGCTTACTTGTTCACAAGGTTTTCAAGCATGGTAGTGGTAAGGGATTTAGGCCTTTCCAGGGGGTACAGAAGGGCCCTGTCCCATATGATGTTGGCAGCAACGCCAATGGCTCTTCCGATGCCGAACAGCACGGTATAGAAGTCATAGTTCGAGATGCCATAGTGCCATTGAATGATGCCGCTGTGTGAATCGACATTCGGCCAGGGATTCTTGGCCTTTCCCTGCTCCCTGAGAATGGGTGGCACGACCTTAAACAGCATATCGACGTACTTGAACAATTCGTCATCTTTCATATGTTTCAGGGCAAATTCACGCTGGACCATATAGCGCGGATCTGTTTTGCGGAGGACGGCATGGCCGAAGCCGGGAATCACCTGTCCCGCGTTCAGCGTGTCCCACACGAACTGCTTCATCTCATCTTCATCCGGCACCCTTCCGTCCATCCTCTGCCTCAGATCCTGGATCCAGCGCAGCACCTCCTGGTTGGCCAGTCCGTGCAGCGGGCCTGCAAGGCCATTCAGCATGGCAGAAGTGGCAAGGTAAAAATCTGACAGGGAACTAGCGACCAGGTGTCCTGTATGCGCGGAAACATTACCGCTTTCATGATCGGCATGAATGATAAAATACATCCGGGAAACATCATCGTAGGGTTTTTTTACGCCCATCATATGGGCAAAATTGCCTCCGAAGTCCAGCCCGGGATCATGTTCGGCTTTATTCCCGTCCCCGTAAAGCTTCGCATATATATATGAAGCAATAGGGGGAAGTTTCGGAATCAGATTGATGACATCTTCGAATGTTGGTTCCCAGTAATCCAGCTTGGATATCCCCCCGAGGTACTTCTTGTTAAACTCGGATTCCTGGCTCAGGGACATTATTGCCGAAGAGAAGATCGCCATCGGATGGGCTGTGGCGGGGAATGCATCAATCACATCGTATACATAGGATGGAAGTACCCTTCGTATCTTGAATTCACTGACCACTTCTTCAATTTCCTCCTCGCCGGGGATGTCACCCGTAAGCAGAAGATAAAATAAACCTTCCACATAGGGCATCTCAGCCCCTTCTGGTTTCGGAAGTTTCTCGAAGACCTCGGGCAGGGTATACCCCCTGTACCGTATCCCCTCATCCGGGTCAAGATAGGAGATATCCGTGACCAGGCATTTGAGTCCTCTCATACCCCCGATAACTTTTGAAATGGTGACCTCATCGATCACCCTGTCACCGTGTTCCTTAATAAGTTTCTGTGTTCTCGGACGTTGTTCGTCAATTTTTTTGCGTAGTTTTTCTTTCAGCATTTCCGGTAGTTTGAATCATGTAATAGGATTGCGGCCTTAAGATAATATAAAAAGGGCCATAATCTTTCGATCATGGCCCTTTTTTAATTTCTTCGATACGAAATTACTTCTTCAGGAACTTAAAATCCCTGCCAGGATATTTTGCAGTGCTTCCCAGCATCTCCTCTATTCTCATCAGCTGATTGTATTTGGCGATCCTGTCCGAACGGGAAGCAGATCCCGTCTTGATAAGGCCGGTATTAAGGGCCACGGCAAGGTCAGCAATGGTTGTATCCTCCGTCTCCCCTGAACGGTGGGAAATAATGGAAGTCATCGAATGCTTCGTTGCAAGCTGAACCGCGTTGATGGTTTCGGTTAGGGTTCCGATCTGGTTAACCTTGATCAGGATGGAATTTGCCGATCCCTCATCGATCCCCTTCTGAAGCCTTTTCACATTGGTGACAAACAGGTCATCGCCCACAATCTGTACCTTATCCCCTATGGCTGCGTTCAGCTCCTTCCAGCCTGCCCAGTCATCTTCATCCAGTCCGTCCTCAATGGAGATGACCGGATATTTTTCGGTCCATTCCTTCCAGTATTTAACCATGTCCGAGGAAGTCAGGGTCTGCCCGGTCGATTCAAATTCGTATACTCCCTTTTCCTTGTTGTAGAATTCGGAAGCGGCTGGATCGAGTGCGATGAAAACATCACTTCCGGCCTTGTAACCGGCTTTTTCTATGGCTTCGATAACCACTTCTATGGCTTCTTCATTGGATCCCAGGTTAGGTGCAAATCCTCCTTCATCCCCGACGTTGGTGGACTGTCCCCTGGACTTCAGGACGGACTTGAGGCTGTGGAAGATTTCGGCACCCATGCGGAGAGCTTCGGAGAAGCTTCCGGCCCCCACGGGCATGATCATGAATTCCTGGATATCAATTTTATTATCCGCATGCTGTCCCCCGTTCAGAATATTCATCATGGGAATGGGAAGTGTATTTGCATTCACTCCGCCCAGGTAACGGAACAGGGCCTGTCCCGTGTACTGCGCTGCCGCCTTTGCACAGGCAAGTGACACTCCCAGGATTGCATTCGCGCCAAGATTGCCCTTGTTCTCCGAACCATCGACCTCTACCATTTTGGCATCTATCAGGTTCTGGTCGGTAACAAACATACCTGTTAATTCCTCATTGAGCACCCTGTTTACGTTTTCAACCGCTTTCAGTACTCCTTTCCCCAGGTACCTGCCCTTATCACCGTCACGAAGTTCAACAGCTTCATGTACACCGGTCGAGGCTCCGGAGGGGACTATGGCCCTTCCTACGATTCCGCTTTCGGTGTATACTTCTACTTCGACTGTGGGATTGCCTCTTGAATCGAGGACTTCTCTTGCTTGTACGCTAATGATCTGTGGCATTTTTACTATGTTTTAAGTTTGTCCGTAAATTCTGAATAAAAAAAGGGATAAAGTATATATTAATCCTCTATCCCTCATTTGTTTCATTTGTAGATCAGGCTAATTATTCTTCTTTCTTTTTGTTTTCCTCTTCGCCTTCTTCTTTTGTTTCTTCCTCTGAGGGTGTCTTATCTTCAGTCTTTGCCTCCGGTTCTTTCTTTTCCTCAACAGGGTCTTCCTTCTTCTCAACTGTTTCGGCCTTGCTTTCCGTTGCTGCCTTTTCCTCCGGTGTATCCTCCTGTTTTACCTCGGCTCCAGCTGCCGGTTCGACTTTGTCCTCTGCCGGTTCGGCTTTATCCTCCGTGGGTTCGGTTAACTGCTCTTCAGCCTCTGCAGATTCAACCATCTCAGTGTCAGCATCTTGGGCCTCCACCTCTTCGGCCTGATCAACAACTTCTGTTGCAGCGCTTCCCTCGGGCTGATCGGTTTTCTTCTTGCCTCCCCTTCTGCGGCGTGTTGCCTTGGGTTTGGCAGCAGCCTTCTCAGCCAGGAGATTCTCATTATAATCAACCAGCTCAATGATGCACATATCCGCGTTATCGCCCAGACGGTTTCCAAGTTTGATGATCCTGGTATATCCTCCGGGCCGTTCCCCTACTTTCCCAGCCACCTCCCTGAATAATTCAGTAACGGCCTGCTTGTCACGCAAATGCTTGAATACGATACGTCTTGAATGGGTGGAATCATCCCTTGAACGTGTGATAACGGGTTCCACGAAGGTCCTTAGTGCCTTCGCCTTGGCCGTTGTGGTTGTGATCCGTTTATGCAGGATCAGGGAGGATGCCATATTGGCCAGCATGGCCTTCCTGTGCGGTGCTTTTCTTCCTAAATGATTAAATTTCTTCCTGTGTCTCATCTCACTAATCCTTGTCTAATTTATACTTGCTGATATCCATCCCGAAATTCAGGTTCATGCTTACCAGCAACTCATCCAGTTCCGTAAGGGATTTCTTACCGAAATTACGGAACTTCAGAAGGTCGTTCTTATTGAATTTAACCAGGTCACCCAGGGTTTCCACTTCGGCTGCCTTCAGGCAGTTCAGCGCACGAACGGAAAGATCCAGGTCTACCAGCTTGGTCTTGAGAAGTTGCCTCATGTGAAGGATCTCCTCATCAAACTCTTCGTTTGCAAATTTTTCATCCGAATTCAGGGTGATCTTCTCATCCGAGAACAGCATGAAATGATATATCAGTATCTTGGCGGCCTCCTTCAGGGCATCCTTGGGATGAATGGATCCGTCGGTAGCTATCTCGACTACAAGCTTCTCGTAATCGGTTTTCTGTTCAACCCGGTAATTCTCGATGGAATATTTCACATTCTTTATGGGTGTAAATATGGAATCCAGGGCAATAAGCCCGAATTCCGCCTCAACCGGTTTATTCTCCTCGGCCGGAACATAGCCCCTGCCCTTGTTAATGGTCAGTTCCATCTGGAGTTTCACATCTTCCTCCATATGGCAGATTACCAGTTCAGGATTCAGTACACGGAAACCGCTCAGAAATTTATTGAGATCACCGGCTTTAAATTCTTCCTGGCCGGTTATGGTGACCATAATTTTTTCATCATCGACATCATCGATCTGGTTCTTGAACCGGATTTGTTTCAGGTTCAGAATGACTTCAGTGACGTCTTCAATGACACCGGTAATGGTTGAAAACTCATGCTCTACACCATCAACCTTAACCGTGGTAATTGCATAGCCCTCAAGGGAGGATAACAGGATCCTCCTCAGGGCATTTCCAACGGTAATACCATATCCCGGTTCCAGAGGACGAAATTCGAATTTTCCAAACGACTCATCCGAGTCAACCATTATGACTTTGTCGGGTTTTTGAAAAGCTAATACAGCCATGAATAAATTATTATGATTCTATTTTGAATACAATTCAACTATTAGTTGTTCCTTGATATTTTCCGGGATCTCTTCTCTTTCCGGACGGTTAAGGAACTTTCCCGTCATCTGTGCTGAATCCCACTCCAGCCATGGAGATGAGGATCTGTGAGATCCGTCGAGGGACTCGCTAATGGCTTCAAGAGATTTGGATTTTTCCCTTACTCCGATCAGATCACCCGGACGCAGGGTATAGGACGGGATGTTAACCACCTTGCCGTTGACCGTGATATGCCGGTGTGATACGAGCTGCCTCGCACCGCTGCGTGTAGGTGCGATACCCATACGGTATACCACGTTGTCAAGCCTTGATTCGAGTAGCTGCAGGAGGACCTCACCGGTAATTCCCTTGCTCCTCTGGGCCTTCTCAAACAGGTTTGAGAACTGGCGTTCCAGGATGCCGTACGTGTACTTTGCCTTCTGTTTTTCCTTCAGCTGTATCCCGTATTCCGATTGCTTTCTCCGCCTCTTGTTTGCACCATGCATTCCGGGAGGATAAGCCTTTTTTTCGAGGATTTTGTCGGATCCGAATATCGGGTCTCCGAATTTCCTGGCTATCTTGGTCTTCGGTCCTATATATCTTGCCATCTGCTTCTGTTATTTTTTCTCTGTGATTATACTCTTCTTCTCTTGGGAGGACGGCATCCGTTATGGGGCATTGGTGTCACATCCACAATTTCGGTTACTTCGATCCCGTTGGAATGAATCGTCCGTATTGCGGATTCCCTTCCCGATCCGGGTCCTTTTACATAAACCTTCACTTTCCGGAGTCCCATGTCATAGGCCGATTTGGAGCAATCCTGGGCGGCCATCTGTGCTGCGTAAGGCGTGTTCTTTTTTGAACCCCTGAAACCCAATTTTCCTGCTGAAGACCAGGAAATTACCTGTCCCGAATTATTTGTCAGGCTGATGATTATATTATTAAAGGAGGCGTGAATATGCGCCTGTCCGTTGGGTTCAACCCTAACCGTTCTTTTCCTTGATGTTCCCGTTTTCTTCGCCATACCTTATTTCTTAGCTGCTGCTTTTTTCTTGTTAGCAATCGTTTTTCTTCTTCCCTTACGGGTACGTGCATTATTCTTGGTACTTTGTCCCCGGACAGGAAGCCCTATACGGTGACGGATTCCGCGATAACTCCCGATATCCATCAGGCGCTTGATGTTAAGCTGGACGGAGGACCTTAATTCCCCTTCCACTTTAAAATTATCGTTGATGATCTCACGGATCTTTGATAATTGGTCGTCGGACCAGTCTTTTACCAGAACGTTACGGTCGATTCCTGCCTCATCCAGGATCTTCTGGGCAGTGCTTCTGCCAATACCGAAGATATAGGTGAGACCGATCTCTCCGCGCTTGTTTTTCGGTAAGTCAACTCCTACGATTCTTGCCATAATTTACTCTTCTTATAAATGGTTTGCAAAGATACAATTTTATCCCTGACGCTGTTTAAACTTCGGATTTTTTTTATTGATCACATACAGGCGACCTTTCCTCC
>CBFDEE010000032.1:0-12224 GCA_965603745.1 uncultured Bacteroides sp.
GAGTTTTTTCTCATCCGAGAAATCATTCGACACGTTAGGTCCGTCCAGCGGAAGGATCTTTTCATGCACTGCATCAACGATCCAGTCCGCCTGAGGGAAGTAATAATCCTCCAGTTCATGTGCAGGGATGATCCAGTTCCGGGCACCCACCACAACCGGCGGTGCATCCAGTTCGTCAAAGCATAATTCCGTTATGTTCTGCGCCATGTCCTTCAGGTAGGAACCCCTTTCATTAGCGTCCGAAGTCAGCAGGATCCTGCCGGTCTTCTTAATCGATGACATGACCGGTTCGTAGTTAAAGGGGACCAGGGTCCGGGCGTCGATCAGTTCCACCGAGAGCCCGTATTTTTCCTGCAGAATGTCTGCCGCCTCACGTGCCCTGTACAGGGTTGCCCCGATACTCAGTATGGTCAGGTCGCTGCCTTCACGCTTGATATCGGGCTCGCCCAGAGGGATTTCGTAATATTCTTCCGGTACTCCTTCCTTGACGAATTCTTCGCCTATTCCGTAAATCCGCTGGCTTTCAAAGAATATCACCGGGTCCGTCCCCTGCAGGGCCGCATTCATGAGTCCCTTGGCATCATAGGGTGTTGCCGGGAAGACCACTTTTATCCCCGGGATGTGTGCAACCAGGGAGGACCAGTCCTGAGAGTGCTGGGCGCCGTATTTCGATCCCACGGAAACCCTTACCACGACAGGCATTTTAATGATATTACCGCTCATGGCCTGCCATTTGGGCAGCTGGTTGAATACCTCGTCTCCGGAGCGTCCGAGGAAATCACAGTACATGATCTCGGGGATCACCCTTCCGCCGCACATCCCGTACCCTATGGCCGTCCCGACGATGGCTCCCTCGGAGATTGGGGAGTTGAAGAGGCGATGGTAGGGCAGGGCCTCTGTCAGTCCCCTGTAAACCGCAAAAGCCCCTCCCCAGTCCCGGTTTTCCTCACCGTATGCAACCAGGGTCGGATCCTTGTAGAACCGGTCAACGATGGCCTCGAAAATGCCGTCGCGGAGCTGGTACTGTTTGAGGGCTGAGAATGGTTTGCCTTCCTTGTCAAAGGCATAGCGTTCTTTCTTGGAGATCTGCTTGACCCGTGGATTTTCTTCCAGGGGATGATTCACTTCGGGCTGCCGGTCTTCCATCTTATCGGCCGATCCGTTGGAGAACATCATTTCACCGATGAGTTCGGAGGATTTGACAAGGTCCATACGCGGTGAGACCTTATCATCCGTGGAAAGCTTAGTGGCCCACAGGATCAGGTTCTCAGCCTCTTCCTTTATTTTGTTCAGTTCGCTGCGGCTTGCCAGTTCTGCATTCATCAGTTCCTCCCCGAAACTTACTATGGAATCCTCCTTCTGCCAGGCTTCGATCTCCTCCTTTGAACGGTAGCTTGAAGCATCAGAGGGGGAGTGCCCGCTGAAACGGTAGGTCAGGACATCGAGGAAAACTGGACCCTTTTTCTGACGGATCACATCCATTTTCCTGCGGTAAGCATCGATGACGGCCAGGGGATTATACCCGTCGACCCGCTCGGCATGCATATTATCCCTGTTCAGGGCGGCACCAACCCGGGCAGCGATCTTATATCCCATGGTCTCCCCGCAGGTTTGTCCCCCCATACCGTACTGGTTGTTCATTATGTTGAAAATCATGGGGAGTCCCCCTTTCTGGTCACCCTCCCAGAGCGTATTGTACTGATCCATCGTGGCAAATGCCAGTCCCTCCCAGACGGGTCCGCAGCCCAGGGATGCATCGCCGATATTGGCAACCACGATTCCCGGTTTCCGGTTCACTTTCTTGTACAGTGCAGCACCCACTGAAATGTCGCCTGATCCGCCGACGATGGCGTTATTGGGGTATATGCCGAAGGGTGTAAAGAAGGCATGCATACTGCCGCCAAGTCCCTTGTTAATTCCCGTCTCCCGCGCAAAGATCTCCGCCAGCGTCCCGTAAATGAGGAAACGGACGGCCAGGGATTTTGTGTCACCCTTATGGCCCTTCTCGACAATCCTGAGTATTTGTCCCCCGAAATACCCTTCCATCACTTCCATAAGCTCCTTGTCTTTCATCTTCTGGATAGAGGAAAGGCCTTTGGCCAGGATTTCGCCATGGGAACGGTGGGAACCGAATATATAATCGTCCCGGTCCAGCAGGTAAGCCATCCCTACAGCAGACGCCTCCTGCCCGATGGAAAGGTGAGCTGGTCCCGGGTGGTTATAGGGCACCCCCTGGTATTCTCCGGTTGTCTTGATCAGGTTCAGCATGGTCTCGAATTCACGGATGATCACCATGTCCCTGAAGATCCTCACAAAATCATCTTTGGAGAAGTTTTCCTTTTCATCTTCGATGGACCTTTCATAGATGTTCACCGGGATGGGGGCAATCTCCAGCATCTGGGGCTTGCGCGCTTCGGCAGGGTCGATGAATTGTTTCTTTGGCATCTTATTACAGGTTTATAAGTTCATGATTGAATTGTTCTATTTCTTTCTTTACTTCCACCAGGAAAAGAGTTGCGGGTCCCCCGTCCAGGGCCCTGTGGTCATAGGTCAGTGACAGGCCGAGGTAAGGAACAAAGCCCAGGGTCCCGTCCTCCATTCGGGCGGGTCTTTCCAGTATGGTATTTACGCCCAGGATTCCTGCCTGGGGAAGGTTGATCACCGGTGTAAACATTTCCACCCCGTAGTTCCCGAGGTTAGACACTGTAAAGGTGGCAGCCTCCGGCTGTAGCAGGTCCGGGTCAATCTTACCTGTACGGCAGGCCTCCGCCAGCTGCGATATCCTTGCTGAGAATCCCCCGAGGGAAAGCTCATCCGCATTCCGCAACACGGGCACCATTAGTCCCCTTTCGGTATCCACCGCAATCCCGAGATGTATATTCCGGAAATGTCGGATAGACTCACCCAGGAAATGCACATTGGCGTCCGGATGTTTTTTAAGCGCCCTCACAACGGCAAAGCAGATCATGTCGTTCAGGGTGATGTTGCCGGTATGCCCCTGTTCATTCAGTTTCTTAACCTTCTTCCTCAGGGAAAGGATACTGCGTGCATCCGCTCCGAGGTGATGGGTCAGCTGGGCGGAATTCTGCAGGGAGGCATGCATGGCTTTTGAAATGAGCTTTCTCATGTTCGTCAGGGGCCTGTCTTCCCATTCCCCTTCCGTTACGGGTTTAGCGGCTGGGGTAGTTGCCGGCATTTTGTCCCCTTCGGCAGGCGCCGGTGTTCTGTCTTGTTCGGCGAGTAGCGGTTGTGTTACACTTGCTGTAGCCGGGGATTCTATATCCCGCACGATGATCCGGCCGTTGGGTCCGCTCCCGGTCAGCCCGCTTACATCTATTCCGCTGGCTTCTGCCATTTTCCTTGCCCTTGGTGAGATCCTAAGCTTCGCAACTTGGCTTTCCAGTCCTGTCGCCGGTTCCGGTTCTGCCGGGGATTCTTTCTGCACCGGGGATTCTAACACCGCATCAGCCTCTGCATCGGCAGTTTTCGCATCCGGTGCAGCCGTTTCTCCCGGCCCGGCAATGGATACATCCGCAAATGCTTCCGCAGATGCTTTCTCGACTTTTTCACCCTCTGCACCGATTACGGCAACTTCGGAAAGTACCGCAACTTCATCTCCCTCCTCGAAGAAAACCTCAAGCAGGATGCCTTCAACCTGTGCCTCTTCCTCGAAGGAAGATTTGTCGGTCTCATAGGCAAAGAGGAGGTCCCCTTTCTCTACCCTGTCACCTTTCTTCTTGTACCACTGGGTGATGATACAGGTTTCGACGGATTGTCCCTGTCTGGGTAAGATTACTGAAGTGGCCATAGTTCTTGATTTATCACAACTTGTATATACAAGTGCAAATGTACGAGAAAAAATAATAACTTGAAAATATTTATATTAATTTATTCTTATTAATACCAAAGATCTGATTTACTGCTGTTTGCTGTTTTTTTATTCAAAATATCCACGATCCTATCCCGATTTGAAATAAAATACATATTTTTACATCTGTCATTGGTATGTAATAACATGTCAGCAAATCAGCTTCCCAGGTACAGAAAACTTTACGAAATCCTCCGACAGAGGATTGATGAAGGGGTATACAGGAAGGGAGATCTCCTTCCTTCGGAAAATGAACTGTGTGCAGTGCACGGAATGACACGGCCTACGGTACGCAAGGCACTCGACAAGCTGATGCACGAGGGATACATACAGAAGCAGCAGGGACTGGGCAGCATTGTGCAGGGAGCTCCAACCGGTATTGGCATCCTGTCGTTTTCCGGTACAACTTCTGCTATCGGGGCACAAAACCTGAGGACCCGTATCACCGTGCCTCCGCGGGTTCAGGTATGGGACCAGGCATTCGGGTTCAAGATCACGGATCTGGAAAGGGAAGTGGGCTGCATATACATGGAACGCCTGAGGCTGATCAATGATAAGCCGATCTTCTATGACATAACCATGCTGCCGAACATCAACCTGCCCAGGTTTACCTCCAGGAAATTCGAGGACAGGTCCCTGTTCAACATCCTGCGCCAGAATTACCAGATACAGGTCATCGGGGGAGAGCAGAAAATCTACGCAACCTGTGCAGATGACAGGATCCAGGAATATTTCCGTGTCCCCCTTACACATCCCATCCTGAAGCTTGAGCGTAAGCTTAGCACGAACCGGCCCGGGTATTATTTTTACAGCCAGGTTACCTGCAACACCGAAGATACCGGTCTCTACGGAACATTTTAACGATCCGCCCTTCGGTTTCATTGCCATTTTGTGCAAATTTTTTCCCAAATTCACCATTGATTTCTGAGCTGCAATAGGATATTTTTGCTTATTGCTAACCGGTGCCCTGGCACTGAAACTAAACTTCCGATATGAAGGGAATTCTTCTGATCGCAATCGGCAGCCTTGGCGCTGCCAGCTTCTATGTACCATTCAAAAAAGTTAAAAACTGGGCCTGGGAATCCTACTGGATCAGCCAGGGAGTTGCGGCATGGCTGCTTGCTCCATGGATATTCGCCCTGCTTACGGTTCCGTCCGGGACACTGATGGACATCATCCACGATTCCCCCTCATCGGCCAAATGGCTGTCCATAATGTTCGGTGCGCTCTGGGGGGTCGGGGGACTCACATTCGGGCTGAGCATCCGGTACCTGGGGGTTGCACTGGGACAGAGCATCGCCCTGGGATTCTGTGCGGCGTTCGGGACCCTGATCCCGCCAATAGTTGCAGGGGACAGCCTGTTCAGTACAACTGCAGGCATATTGACCCTGGTCGGTGTTGCAGTATGCGTGGCAGGCATTGCGATCATCGGGTATGCCGGTGCGCTGAAGAACAAGGGACTCAGCGAGGAGGAAAGAAAGGCGGCGGTAAAAGAATTTGCCCTGAAAAAAGGATTGCTGATCGCCATCCTGGCCGGCGTGATGAGCGCCTGCTTCAATTATGGATTCGAAGCAGGGAAGCCCATTAATGAAATGGCCGCCAAATACGGAACGAATGAACTCTTCCTGAGCAACCCGACCCTTATCTTCATCCTGCTGGGTGGATTTATGACAAACCTGGTGTATTGCGTGTACCTGAACATTAAAAACGGCACCGGCCGGGATTACATTTCCGTCCCGCCGGGAATATTCCTCAACAACATTCTTTTCACTTTCCTTGCCGGACTCCTCTGGTTCCTGCAGTTCCATTTTTACGGGATGGGCAAAAGCCAGTTGCCGGAGCAGATGGAAGTTTTCGCATGGAGTATTCTTATGGCCCTGAATATTGCATTCAGTAATATCTGGGGACTCTTCCTGAAGGAATGGAAAGGCGTGAGCAGGCAGACCCTGGTCGTACTGCTCATCGGGATCATTGTACTGATCCTGTCCACCTTCGTGGTCAATCTCAGCTAAGATTATTTTACGAATTAATATATCTGAACATTATGCATAAGCGAATTGGCTTCAAGATGAAACTCAATCCCGGACAGGTAGAGGAATACAAGAAAGGGCATGCCGGGCTCTGGCCTGAACTCCATAAGCTACTCAAGGACAGCGGGGTTTCAGAATACAGCATCTTCTTTGACGAGGAAACCAATATTTTGTTCGCCTTTCAGAAACAATCGGGCGAGCAGGGATCCCAGGATCTCGGCAGCGAACCGGCGGTCCAGAAATGGTGGAAATACATGTCCGACATCATGGAGACTAACCCGGATAATTCCCCGGTTACAACCATGCTCCCGGAGGTTTTCTTCATGGAATAGCAGATAATCAATCACTTTTATAATAAACAATCATGGGAAAAATTGACAATGCATACAGCCTGGCAAAAGAACAATACGCCAGCCTGGGAGTCGATACCGACTCCGTACTGAAACAAATGGAAAAGGTCCAGGTCTCTCTTCATTGCTGGCAGGCAGATGATGTAGCCGGGTTTGAAACAACGGACGAGGGGCTCTCCGGCGGAATACAGGCCACCGGTAATTATCCCGGCAAAGCCAGGAATATTGATGAACTGAGGATGGATATCGACAAATCCATGTCCCTCCTCCCCGGGAAGCAGCGCTTCAACCTGCACGCCTTTTACGGAGATTTCAAAGGCAAGATGGTCGACCGGGACGAGATCACCATCGAGCATTTCCAGAGCTGGATCGACTGGGCGAAAAACCAGGGCATTGCCATTGATTTCAATTGTACCTGCTTCTCCCATCCCAGGGCGGCTGACGGATTTACCCTTTCCAGTAAAAACGGGGAAAACCGCCGGTTCTGGATCGAACATACCAAACGCTGCCGCCAGATCGGGGCGGAAATGGGAAAACAGCTGGGAACCGCCTCCGTCCACAACATCTGGATACCGGACGGATCCAAGGACACCCCTGTCGACAGGTATACCCACCGTACCCTGCTCAAGGATTCCCTGGATGAGATATTCAGGGAGGAATTTCCTTTCGAACATCTCAAGGATGCAATCGAAAGCAAACTTTTCGGGATCGGACTGGAGTCCATGACCGTGGGATCACACGATTTTTACCTGTCCTATGCTGCCCAGAACAATAAACTGATCTGCCTGGATGCCGGACATTTCCATCCTACCGAACAGGTCGGCGACAAGATCTCCGCATGCCTGCTGTTCGTTCCGGAACTGCTGCTTCACGTAACAAGGCCTCTGCGCTGGGACAGCGACCATGTGGTTACCCTCAGCGACGAGATCCTCCTGATCGCCCACGAAGTGGTAAGGGCCAATGCTCTTGACCGGGTGAACCTGGGTCTCGATTTCTTTGATGCCAGCATTAACCGGATAGGGGCCTATGTGGTGGGTACACGTGCCTTCCAACAGGCCATGCTGATAGCCCTTCTCGAACCCCGCAAACTCCTTTTGGAATACGAGGAATCCGGGCAGCATTTCGAACGCCTGGCCGTCCTTGAACTGATGAAATCGAAACCGTTCGGGGCGGTGTGGGACTACTACTGCCAGCAACAGGATGTTCCTGTAGGCGAGGATTATATCTCTGAAGTCCAGCAATATGAAAAAACCGTGCTGAGCAAGCGCGGCTGAATAACCGAAGGTTCCGGTCAAGCAGGAAGTTTCAGCAGCACAGAACACTCAAGCTACAAATGAGACACTGTTGATCCCGTAACCGGCTCAATAAGTATTAAGAATATGGCTACAACGGAAGCAATACTGGTTTTCGACATAGGGAAGACCAACAAAAAGATACTCCTCTTTAACCGGTCCATGGAGATCATACACGAAAGCGAGGAGATATTCCCGGAAATCAAAGATGACGACGGTTTCGCCTGCGACGACATTGACAGGATCGAGAAGTGGATCCTGGATACCTGCAGGAAGCTTCTCAAAGACCCCGCGTACGACATCAGGGCCATTAATTTTACCACTTACGGGGCTACTCTTGTTTACCTTGACGGGGATGGAAAACGGCTGACACCCGTTTACAATTACCTGAAGCCCATGCCGGACGGGGTCGCTGAACCCATATATGAAAAATACGGAGGGGTGCAGGAATTCAGCAGGAAAACCGCTTCACCTGCCCTGGGAATGCTCAACTCCGGGTTGCAGGCAGCCTGGCTGAAGAAATTCAAGCCGGAAGTGTTCGAAAAAGTAAGGAGCATCCTGCATTTTCCACAGTACGTTTCCCACCTGCTTACGGGACAAATCACGGCAGAACATACCTCGATCGGATGCCATACTGCACTGTGGGATTTCGATGAAATGAAATATCACGACTGGGTAGCGGACGAGGGAATAAGCCTGTCTGTCCCCGCTCCTGTCGGGCAGTCGCACCCTGCCTCGGTTATCTCATCCGATATACCTGTCGGCATCGGCATCCATGACAGTTCGGCCTCCCTCGTCCCCTATTTCAGGCATTCGGACGAAGAATTCATCCTGGTTTCCACAGGTACATGGTGCATCTCAATGAATCCATTTAATCACACACCCCTTACACCCGCACAGCTGGAACAGGACTGCCTGGCCTACATGAGCATCCAGCAGAAACCGGTTAAATCCTCCCGCCTGTTCCTCGGCCATATCCACGATGTTAACGTAAAGTACCTCGCAGAGTTCTACGGTGTGGCTGAAGATAGTTACAAGGCTGTAGTTCCCGATGCGACCCTTCTCGAAAAAGTCCGGAAAGTCGTACAGGAGAACCGGGATGCCGTACAGGGCGAGAGATATTTTTTCAGGCAGGGGGTTGCGAAAGAATATGTTGACAAGGATGCGAACCTGGATGCTTTTTCCTCTTTTGAGGAGGCATACCACAGGCTGATACTTGACCTTGCCGACCTGACGGCTTCATCCATAGGCCTGATAAGCGATCCCGCCAAACCTGTAAGGAACCTATTCATTACCGGCGGATTCGCAAAAAACACCCTGTTTACGGGGATCCTGACTTCTCACTTTAAAGGCAGCAGGGTTTACACCAGTGAAATAGCTAATGCTACTTCGCTCGGTGCAGCCATGGTCCAGCAACATCATTTCAAGGACCAGGGAAAAAGAAATGTTGAGCTGGGACTGCAGGTTGTCAGTCAAATAAGCTAAAGATTGGAGCATGACTGGATTCACTCCGGATTTCAATATAATTGATCACGACCCTGCCTGCTTCCCTGATCTTACCTGTATCTTCAGAAACCGGCTTGATCCAGAAAGAGTACCGCCTGTACTGAGGTTTTACCAGGTACTGCGGAAGGGGAATGGAAACATCCGACCATGAATCGTTTCCCCCCACACCCATCTGGATGAGGTCTATGTTGACGGTGTGATCAGGTTCTTCGGGAAGCTCGACGGTGTGGGTGGCCTTTTCTATTGCTGCCTGGGACCATGGCCATGCGCTCATGCTTAGCAGGCTGTCCGCTGTGACCAGGATACCCGTGCTGTTTTCATCCCTGAATGACATCCAGCGGACACCGGTCCTGTTCCCGTTTTCCTGGGGATAGATGTAGGGCTCCCCGAAACCACTTACCGTGGATGCGTAGAGTCCCACATCCGCACTTGCACAGCGGTCGATATAGTTTTCGTGCGGACCCCTGCCGAAATATGTGATATTTTCATACCGTTCGGGGATACTCATCTGCATACCAAACCTGGGAATGACAGGCAGGTCCCTGTCCGGATCCATTGCCATGGACACGTGAATCCAGCCGTTGGGATAAAAATCCTGTACCAGTTCAAAGCTTCCTTTCCCTTCCGGCAGGGTTCCACCGGTAAGTATCCTCGCTGCGCCGCCGGGAATGGTTTGGGTTTCCAGTTTTGTAGTCTCCAGTGCCTCTGCGGCGTTTTTCCAGTAAGCCAGTTTTTCATGGGTTTTCCATCCCCGCCAGTCATTATCGGTCTGAGGCCTCCAGAAGTTCGGCCTGAGGGGGGCGGAAATCATAACCTGCCCGTTTACGGCCAGTTTCGAAAGGAACCCTGAAGCTCCAATCAGGGCCTCAAAGTTGTCTCCCGAGATACGGATCGTTTCCATGTCTTCCTCAACTTTTACCGGGTTTCCCCCTGCATCATCCAATTTATCCGGGATACCTGAGTCGTAGACTTTGTATTGTGCAGCCGCCACGATATGGCCTTTTTCTGCCCAGGGTTCGTCTTCTTTCAGCCTGAGCCAGATATTCAGGAATACTTCCCCTCGGGGCAGGGAAGGATTTATATCCTCCAGGGGAAGGCCGGTCCCCCATGTTTCCCCCGGAGCAGCAACAAGGGATCTTATTTCATCCTGTGCCAGGATATGCCCGTCCTCCTCCAGGCTCCATTCCAGGATGTATTTTTCAAGCCCTGTGAAGCTGTGGCGGTTGGTGATCTCTAATCGGTTATCCGGCTTGTTGAGAAACTTGAAGTCCACCGGCTGCATTACCCTCTTGGCCTCGATGATGGCCGGCTTTGCCCTGCGGTCAGGAGAGACAATGCCATTGATACAGAAATTCCCGTCGTTAAGAACATCGCCGAAATCCCCCCCGTAGGCAAAATATTTCCTTCCGTCCGGCGAGGTTTTGTAAATTCCCTGGTCTATGAAATCCCATATGAATCCGCCCGCGATCCTTTTTTCGCGTTTAATCAGGTCCCAGTATTCCGAAAAATTGCCGAGCGAGTTCCCCATGGCATGGGCGTACTCGCACATAATAACCGGCCGTCCGGTTGGTTCGGTATTGGCAAGGTTCTCCAGCATTTCCGGGGTCGGGTACATGCGGCTGACAAGATCCACATAAAGGGCGTCCTGCGGATTGGCCCTTCCCCTCCTTGAAGCATGATCGATCTGTTCGGGATCACCGGGCTGGATATAATCCGGGTGGGTATGGTCTCCCTGGGCGCATTCGTAATGCAGCAGCCGTGTGATATCGTAATCCTGTATCCAAAGCGACATTGCGGCATGATTAGGGCCCCTTCCTGCCTCGTTCCCCAGCGACCAGATGATGATGGAGGGATGGTTCTTGTCCCGCTCGACCATCCGGATCCCCCTTTCGAGCATGGCATACGCCCACTCGGGCTGGTTCGAGAACCACCCGCCAAGGTCATGTGTTTCAAGGTTGGCTTCATCGATCACGTAAAGCCCGTATTCATCACAGAGTTCATAGAAATAAGGATGGTTCGGGTAGTGGGAAGTTCGTACGGCATTGAAATTATGGGTCTTCATCAGGAGAACATCCGCCAGCATCTCTTCCCGGGTTACGGTCTTTCCCCCTGCAGGGGAATGGTCATGCCTGTTAACACCGTAAAAAGTGACCGGCACCCCATTGATCAGAACCTGTCCCTCCCGGTCGTATTCAACCGAACGAAACCCGATCCGCGTACTCCTGATATCCACGGTTTCTCCGCCTGGCTTTTTCAGGCTCAGCACCAGGGTATAGAGGAATGGCGTTTCGGCTGTCCATTTCTCAGGATTGCTGATCCCTGTTTCCAGCAGGCCGAAGCGTACATTGTCCAGTCTCGGGTAGCGTTCGTTAAGTATTACCCCGGCATTTACGGATACCGGGGTTCCCTCAACGGCCTTTCCCTCCGGATCATACAGTATGGCCTCGATGTTGTAATCATCAATCTTCTCACCTGTGTTGTTGATTATACGGGGACGGATGCGCAGTGTGGCATCCTTATAATTTTCATCGAGTATGGTCTGGGCAAAGAAATCATCGATCCTGCTGCGGGGCTCGGCCATCAGCATCACATCCCTGTGGATCCCGCTCAGCCTCCAGTGGTCCTGGTCCTCCAGGTAGGAACCGTCGCACCAGCGATAAACCCTTACTGAGATATTGTTTTTCCCGGGCTCAACATACTTTGTGATATCGAATTCCGCCGGCAGCCTGCTTCCCTGGCTGTACCCGACTTCCCTGCCGTTTACCCAGAGACGGAAAGCTGATGAAACACCGCCGAAATGAAGTATGATGTCCCTGTCATTCCAGTCAGCGGGCAGTTTGAAGGTACGCTGGTAGGATCCGACGGGATTATTATCGTGCGGGATATTGGGAGGATCGATCGGGCGGAAAGGGTACTGGACGTTCGTATAGATGGCAGTTCCGTATCCCTGCATCTCCCAGTTCGAGGGCACTTCGATATCATCCCAGTCCCTCATCTCCTCTTTCCAGAAATTTTCCGCTTTCTCTGTAGGTGTGGGGGCATAATGGAATTTCCAGGTACCGTTAAGGGACATAATCCTTGGGGTATTTTCTGCGGAACAGCTGAGTGCCGAGGCAAGGTCCGTGAATGAATAACTGGTCGCCCTTGCAGGCATTTTATTTACCTGTGTGATCCGGGG
>CBFDEE010000033.1:0-12173 GCA_965603745.1 uncultured Bacteroides sp.
GACGAAGATGAGGAAAGAGGGCATGATATAGACCTGAAATTCATCTCCGACCGGCACCAGCTTATTAGTCCCCGTTCCCTCAGAGGTGATATCGGACCTTCCGTCACTTCAGGAAGGGATAAAACCATAATCTGGGATATCAGCCAGGACGTAAATACACTTCCCGGAAGGATGAGTCCCAGGATATTCCTGGACTTCAATCCCTATTCTTCGAAATACAAGGGTGGACCGGAAAATGCCTGGTACTCACTCCTGATGCCGGGACTGGGTGATTATAAAGTCGCTGATCCCGCACATTTGAAAATACCCCCGTACGTCAGAACTGCAGTTTCCTGGGGATTTATCGGGACGGGCATTGTTGCAGCCATAAACCGGTACGAGGGCGAGGGCCATTATGAAACCTATATACCACAATACGGCTGGTACGGGCAGGATCTTCCATACGACCCGGACCTTAAGAGAAGGTATGTTGAAGGGCCGACCCAGTACTGGCTTTTCAGAGGAGATGCAGAAGTGTTCATTGCCGCAGGCCTGGCGGTGTGGATCTACGATATTCTATGGGTATCATCGAAAGGACAGGGCAACCAGCGTTTAATGAAAAGCCTTGAAAACCAGAACCTTTCCCTTGTATCCCTTCCGCGGGGAATCGGGCTCTGCTACCGTTTCGACTTCTGATTTTCCTCTTCCATCCGCCCCGTAAAGCGCTAAACGATCATGCCGGCTCCAACGGTATTGTTGGTGGATTCATCGATGAGGATGATCGAACCGGTTATGCGGTTCCGACGGTAGGAGTCATAATAGAGGGGCCTGGTAGTACGGATCTTGATCTTGCCTATCTCGTTCAGTACCAGGCTTTTGTCTTCGTAATTCTTTTCCAGGGTATTGATGTTGATCTTAAATGGCAGTTCCTTGATGATGCAGCGGGCATCGCTCGATGTGTGTTTCACGGCGTATTTTCCGTTCATGACCATGGGTGATTCGCTGAGCCAGCATACCATCATCTCAATGTCCTGACCGGTTTCAGGCATCTTGTTCTCCTTAACGATCATATCACCCCGGCTGATGTCAATATCATCCTCAAGGGTGATGATAACTGACTGGGGTGCGAATGCCATATCAATGCTCTCATTCATCGTATCAACGGATTTCACGGTGGAAGTAAAACCTGAAGGAAGGACGGCAACCCTGTCTCCCTGCTGATAAGTCCCGCTGGCGATCCTCCCGGCATATCCGCGGTAATCATGGTACTTCTTGGCCTGAGGGCGGACCACGTACTGAACCGGGAAGCGCCCGTCTACATAATTGTAGTCGCTGCTTATATGGATGTTTTCAAGAAGGTAAAGGAGGGTGGGACCATCGTACCAGTCCATTTTTTCCGAACGGTCAACGACATTGTCTCCTTTCAGGGCGGAGATGGGGACAAACCGGAGATCCTGGATGTCCAGTTTTATGGAAAGCTCCTTGAAGCGTTCCTGGATCTTGAGAAAATGCGCTTCCTTGTATTCGACAAGGTCCATTTTATTGACACAGACAATTACATGAGGGATCCTCAGGAGAGAGGCGATGTATCCATGCCTGATCGTCTGTTCCAGTACCCCGTTCCTTGCATCCACCAGTATAATGGCTACATTGGCGGTGGAGGCCCCGGTAACCATGTTGCGGGTATACTGAACATGGCCGGGAGTATCGGCAATAATGAATTTTCGTTTTGGAGTGGCAAAATAACGGTAGGCTACATCGATGGTGATGCCCTGTTCTCTCTCGGCGCGCAGGCCGTCTGTCAGAAGGGCGAGGTTGACGTGCTCGTCGCCTTTCTGCTCGCTGACCCTTTCGATGGCTTCCATCTGGTCCTCAAAAATGGCCTTGCTGTCGTACAGCAATCTCCCGATAAGTGTGCTTTTCCCGTCATCCACGCTTCCGGCAGTTGTGAAGCGAAGCAGCTCCATATTCAGGTAGCCCTTTTGAAAATCCTTTGTCTCTGCCATTATCTCATTGTTTTTTCTGTGCAAATTCGTATCCGGCCCGGCTTTCGCCCATGCTAAAAATAACCTTCCTTCTTTCGGTCTTCCATGGCGGCTTCGGAGCGCTTGTCATCATACCTGCCGCCTCTTTCGGTAACCCTGGTGGAAGCCGTTTCCTGGATTATGTCTTCCAGTGTGTTGGCTGTTGACAGGGTGACGCCGGTACAGGTAATATCGCCGATGGTCCGGCAGCGGACATCCTTTTCGACAACTTCTTCCGTATCCTTCTTTTCCATGAAAGGCGCATCGGCCAGCCATACCCCGTCACGGTAAAAAACCTTCCTTTTATGAGTGAAATAAAGGTTGGGTATTTCCACGTCTTCCATGTATATATACTGCCAGACATCCATTTCTGTCCAGTTGCTGAGGGGAAAAACCCGAAAGTGCTCGCCCATCTTTTTCTTTCCGTTGAAAAGGTTCCAGAGTTCCGGGCGCTGGTTCTTGGGATCCCACTGCCCGAATTCATCCCGGTGGGAAAAGAACCGCTCTTTTGCCCTGGCTTTTTCCTCATCCCGGCGTCCGCCTCCCAGTGCAGCATCGAACTTCATCTCCTCAATCGCATCCAGCAGAGTGACGGTCTGCAGTACATTACGGCTGGCATTGATCCCGGTTTCCTCTACAACCTTTCCCAGGTCTATGCTGTTCTGGACAAGCCGGACAATGCATTTAGCCCCGGTTTTTTCCATCAGCCGGTCACGGAATTCAAGCGTTTCGGGGAAATTATGACCTGTATCAATGTGCATTAAGGGGAAGGGTACCTTTGCCGGCCAGAATGCCTTCCGGGCAAGGTAGAACATCACGATAGAGTCCTTTCCGCCCGAGAACAGCAGTACCGGTTTCTCAAACTGGGCGGCTACCTCCCTGATCACGAAGATAGATTCAGATTCCAGTTCCCGCAGATGATTCAGGTTATATTTATCCATAGCAATCCTAGTTTTTCTGATCTTGCAAAAGTGATTGCAAAGATAGAAAAAATGGGGAAGGGTTAAAGTTTTACCGCGGTTCCATAAGCGAGGATCTCGGAACACCCCTGCATCACCGCAGAGGTGGTCAGGCGTACGTTCACGATGGCATCCGCACCCATGCGGTCTGCATCCAGCACCATTCTTTGCATGGCTTCCTCCCGGGCATCTGCCATTAACCGTGTGTATTCGGAGATCTCCCCTCCGACCAGGTTTTTCAGTCCCGCGAAAATATCCCTTCCCAGGTGGCGGGCCCGTACCGTACTTCCCCTGGCGATTCCAATGCTTTCTTTAATGGTTTTCCCCGGGATCTGTTCTGTGTTGACTATGATCATGATTCTGTATTTTGTATGATTCTTTTGATAACCCTCAGTTTATGTGTGTAACGCTTCAGTTCCCTGTTGTAGATCCCCTGGTGGTCGATCGGGTCTATCCGTACCTGTCCCGATGCATGCAGTACAAGCCCGGGTTCCATCAGGAGTCCCACATGCACGATCTCCCCCTCCTCATTATCGAAGAATACCAGGTCACCTGTCCGCGCTTCGGGAAGCATGTTCAGCGCCGATCCCTCCGTCACCTGGACGGAGGTATCCCTTGCCAGGGGGAAGCCCACGATCTTCATGATGGTCTGGACCAGTCCCGAGCAGTCCGTTCCGTATGTGCTTTTACCTCCCCAGAGATAGGGAATGTTCAGGAACTGTTTCCCTGTCTTTAATATCCTGTCGCTAAGATCGCCGCTGGTTTCCCGGCAGGGTTTCTCCATGCGGTAGGATCCGCCGCAGTGTACCCTTAAAGGGAGCTTTTCATCGTAATACAGCACGGATCCGGCAGGCACCAGCATTCGTTCCTCACCTGCAGCTCTCTGCAGGCTGAGGAAGGACTGGGACTGTATACAATTTGTGTAAGCCCGGTATTTTTGCAGGTCATTTTCGTCCAGCAGCCCGCATCCGCTGCGGCTTATCCAGCCCTCATACGAATCGTACTCATTCCTCACCAGGAACCAGCCGGGAAGGCTGTCAAGAACTTCGAAGATTTCGCCGAAAAGCAGCTGTGATGCCATCTCACTCCGCTCGGAAGCCTCTTTCCTTACAGCAATACAGGAGGTGTATACAATTCCGTGGCCCATTCCTTTGAAATAGAACTTTAAAGATAGGGCTTATTGAATAAGTATCAATTCTTTACTTTTACTATTTTTGTCAAAATTCTCACACTGATGAAGAGACTAATCGGCTTTCTGGGCAGGAACCTTAAGGAGATCCATATCATATCCCTGTTTGTACTTACCACACTCATAATTCTCCTGCTTTTCCCGGGAGAGGGAAGATTCCGGTTCGAGTTCCAGAAAGGTACACCCTGGATGCATGACGAACTGATCGCCTCCTTTGATTTTCCAATATATAAATACGATGAGGAAGTGGCAGCAGAACGCGACAGCATCCTCAAGGAATTCAAGCCTTATTTCCTTATCGATCCCGAGATTTCATCCCAGCAGCTCTTACGCCTGGACGAAGTCTTTGAGCTGGAGTGGGAAACCTATACAGCCTCCGGAGAGGAGGACCGTAACCGGAAGAGGTGGACAGATGATATGAAATCAGACTACCACCGGATGGCAGGCGATATTATACGGTTTGTATATTCAAAGGGGATCAGCAACGAAGATGTTCTGCAGAGGGTGGACAATACCGACCTTACCATAGTAATCATTGAAGACCAGGTTGCGGAAGAGCGCGATTATAACGAGGTGTTTACCCAGAAGACAGCGTATGAATATGTACTGGGACGTATGGAGGAATATGCCGACAGCCTTTACAGTGAATCGGATATCGAATTTCTCAGGTCCCTTAACATCAACGAATTCCTGCTTCCCAACCTCTATTACGATGAAACAACGTCCACAAGGGTGAAGGAGGAGCTTATCAGCCGGATATCCCTTACCAGGGGAATGGTACAGTCCGGCCAGCGCATCATTTCAAGGGGTGAACTGGTTACCCCGGAAAAATACAGAGTGCTGGAATCGATTCGCAGGGAGTATGAGAAGAACCTGGGACTCCAGGGCTGGTTCAATTATATATTCCTCGGGAAGGTCGTGCTGGTCATTATCCTGATGGTCCTCCTGTACCTGTTCCTGTTCAATTTCAAGAAGAAGATCCTTCAGTCCACCCGGGAAACTTCCTTCATACTGCTGCTTATACTCATCCTTGTTGCCGTTTCCAGCTTCACGCTCCGATTCGCTGTCCTCAGCCTGTATTTCCTTCCGTTTGCGCTGGTCCCGATCATGATAAGGACCTTTTTCGACTCCAGGCTGGCCCTGTTCATACACATCATCGTTGTGCTGATCGTGGGATTCTGGGCACCTAACAGCTTTGAATTCATATTCCTGAACCTGATCGTGGGGATCGTTGCCATCTTCAGCCTGACGAACTCATACAGAAGGGGTATACTGTTCCTTACAGCAGTTTTAATCGTTGCAACCTATTCCACCGTATATTTTGCCTTTGCCATGATACAGGAAGGCAATCTGAACGCGATCCATTTCAAGGCTTTCCTGTGGTTTGCCGGAAACGGCCTGCTGATCCTAACCTCCTATCCGCTGATATTCATATTTGAGAAAAGCTTTAAATTCCTCTCCGATTCCACGCTGATCGAACTTTCAGATACAAATCAGCCCTTACTGAGAGAACTTGCGGAGAAAGCGCCGGGAACTTTCCAGCACAGCCTGCAGGTTGCCAACCTGGCCGAAGAGGCCATTTTCCAGATCGGCGGAAACGCCCTTCTGATCAGGACCGGCGCCCTGTACCACGACATCGGTAAAATGGAAAAGCCCCAGTATTTCATTGAGAACCAGATGACTGATTCTAATCCCCACGACAAGCTGAGTTTTGAAGAGAGCGCCGGGATAATAATCGGCCATGTGGGAAAGGGGATGGATATTGCCCGCAAGCACCGCCTGCCGGAGGCCATCACGGATTTCATCCTGACTCATCACGGAACCACCCTTGTGCAGTACTTCTACAAATCCTCGCTTAAAGCGCATCCGGACGATGCAACAAAAATGGAGGACTTTTCATACGGGGGACCCAAACCATTCTCACGTGAGACCGCGGTCCTGATGATGGCCGACTCGGTGGAGGCCTCTTCCCGCAGCCTGAAGGTGAGGGATGAGGAAAGCCTGAATAACCTGGTTGACCAGATCATTGATTACCAGATAGGGGAAGGGCAGTTTGACAATGCGGACATCACCTTCAGGGACATCCGCCTGATCAAGGAAGTCTTCCATAAAAAGCTTCTGAATATTTACCACGTCAGGATTGAGTATCCGGAATAGGTCCTAGAACCTTGTATCCACTACTTCGACTCCGGGATGTGCGGCAGGGTCAAAGACAAAGGTTTTATCATCTGTTCTGACCTTTCCCTGGTAGCCTGTGAGGATAACCGTATGGTTTGCACCGTGCTTGCCGTAGGCTTCTGCTGAAAAGATCTGGTTATCCTTCTTGTTTACCAGCAGTTTTACCGTATGGTAATCCTTGTCCAGGTCCTCCGGGTAAATGTTGATCTCGCTGTAGTTCTGCCCCTGGTACTCGATCTCCCCGGTCAGACGGTATTTGAAACCTTCCTGGTAGAAAGTAAAGAGATCGGAAGGATCGGAGATGAAAAACTCATCCATTTGATCATCAGTCTCGGCGTCGCTGATGTAGACTTCATTAGCGGATGAGAGGTAGTTCCAGACCGTTGTCCCGTCACAGTACACCAGGGATTCACCGACGGAAAGCCGGAATTTATTCTCCTCGATGATCAGGGTGCCGTTCTGTGTTGTTGTCTGTTTTTCCATCAGGTCTTCGTAGATGTATTCGAACGATACCTGGATGGGAAAATCGGCGTGGGACCGGGCAGAAACCCTGTCCAGGATCTTTTTTGCCTCCGGGTCCTTCTGGGCATTCATTCCCTTGAAACCGAATGCTGCAATAAGCAGTATGAAAAGATATTTCTGCATCTTTTTATCCGTCCTGAATGTTGTTACCCAAAAACTGTTCCAAACTGAGCAGGTCTTTTATCATCACCTGCCGGGCCTTGCTTCCTTCGTAGGCCCCGACGATACCAGCCGATTCGAGCTGGTCTATGATCCTTCCGGCGCGGTTGTATCCTATTGAGAACTTGCGCTGGATCAGGGAGGTCGAACCCTGCTGGTATTCAACCACCAGCCGGGCAGCCTTCTCGAAAAGATCATCCCTCTCGTCAGGATCAAATTCGTCGAGTTCACCCGCGCTTTCATCCACATATTCGGGCAGCAGGTGAGCACTGGGATAGGATTGCTGTGAGGCAATATGGTTGGTGATGCCTTCGATTTCATGTGCATCAATGAAAGCACATTGCAGCCTTGTCATATCCGAGCCGACGGCAATCAGCATATCTCCCCTTCCTACCAGCTGGTTGGCGCCGGGACTGTCAAGTATGGTCCTTGAATCCACCATGGAGGTTACCCTGTAAGCGATACGTACGGGGAAATTGGCCTTTATGGATCCCGTGATGATATTTGTACTGGGCCTCTGGGTGGCAATGACCAGGTGGATGCCGATGGCCCTGGCCAGCTGGGCCAGCCTTGCCAGGGGTATTTCGATCTCCCGCCCGGCCGTCATGATCAGGTCTGCAAACTCATCCACGATCATTACGATATACGGCATGTAGCGATGTCCCTCCCTGGGATTCAGCCTCCGGGCCACGAATTTCTCATTGTATTCCTTGATGTTCCTCACCTTCCCGGTTTTCAGCAGGTTATAACGGCTGTCCATTTCAATGGTGAGTGAATTCAGGGTCCGGATGACATCCCTGGTATCCGTAACAATGGGTTCTTCTGTATCCGGAAGTTTGGCCAGGAAATGCTTTTCGATATGATTGTAGAGAGTCAGTTCCACCTTTTTCGGGTCGATCATCACAAATTTGAGCTGAGCGGGGTGTTTCCTGTACAGGAGGGAGGCAATGATGGCATTGAGTCCCACAGACTTTCCCTGCCCCGTAGCCCCGGCCATAAGAAGGTGTGGCATTTTCGTCAGATCAATCACATACGTTTCATTGGAAATGGTCTTGCCCAGGCCGATTGGAAGTTCGAACTTCGAATCCTGGAACTTTTTCGAAGCAAGTATCGAGCGCATGGATACGATCTCCGGCTGCCGGTTGGGAACCTCAATGCCGATGGTCCCCCTCCCCGGGATGGGGGCTATGATGCGGATACCGAGTGCGGAAAGGCTGAGGGCGATATCATCCTCGAGATTTTTGATCTTGGAGATCCTGACGCCGGGGGCAGGTACGATCTCGTATAGGGTTACTGCGGGACCGATGGTTGCCTTGATCTTGTCTATCTGGATCTTGTAATTGCCGAGGGTTTCGACGATCCGGTTCTTATTACTGATGAGTTCTTCCTCGCTAACCGACGAGTCATCTGAACTGTGATCATCCAGCAGTTCGAGTGATGGCAGCCTGTAGTTTGAAAGATCCAGGGTGGGATCATAATTTTCCAGAACGGTATCAGGGTCCCCGTTTACCTGCTCACCGTTGGCTGCCTTCTCCACGGTCATTTCGATACCGTCTGCATCCGTCTGATATTCCGGGGTTCCGGATGCGTCTTCTGTGCTCTCCACCCTGGCTTCAGTATCTGCTTCCCGGGTTTTAAACTTAACGCTCTCGTCTTCAGGCTGATCGTCTTTCGGCTGATCATCAGTCACTGGGGTAATGGTTTCCTCCGGACTGGTCCACCCTGATCCGGTTCTGTTTCATCCGTAGCGGAGGGTTCTTCAGCAGGCGATTTGCGGGATTTGAAAAGCCCGACCAGCCAGTCCACCGCACGGTCAAAGGAGAACAGGATGAAAGCCAGCGCGAGTACAGCGAGCAGGAAGGCCGTCCCGGTTTTCCCGAGCACAGACGAAACCCATTCACTCAGGAAATATCCGTGTCCCCCGCCGGGACCGCTGCCCAGGAATCCGCCGGCATCGGCAAAAAGGTAGGACAGGACGATGGACAGAAGGATGGTTCCCAGCAGGCAGTTCCGGATCGTTTTCCCGATCCTGAATGTTTTTATCCTGATCATTCTGAGTCCCCCGACCAATAAAATAAACGGCAGAAGCAGAGAAGACAGTCCGAACCAGTGGTTGATGAATTTATTGGCCATGAATGCGCCGAACTTTCCTCCCCAGTTATCGACCATAAGCTCCGGACCCGAGAAGACCCTTGACCATTCGAAACTCTGGTCTGTTTTCCAGGTGAAGAAGTAGGATATGAATGCAAGGTACAGGTAGAGCGCGAAAAGGATAAAGAAAATCCCGAATGTAAGTCTGAGTCGCTCGTCATTCAGGAATGCTAAATACCTGACCCTTTTTTTCTTCGCCTTCTTGCTCATTACTCGTTCTGACTCAATTCATCAGGGCATTTAAGATTTTTTCAATTTCGGCTTTTGATACCGGTTTGAAATTCTTGGGGGCCTGAAAATGTTTCGGAGGTATATGTCTGGCTTCATAGCCGGTGGCCATCATGTGCATATTTGCATTGCCCATCAGCGTATTGAATTCAAGGAGTACGCCCGGGATATCCATAAAGGGGGTATTGTTATTGGGATTTATGAGTCCAAGTTCCTCCGTGTACCAAATATCAAATGCTTCAATCCCGTTATCCGGGAACTTGGCGATTGCATGCAAACAATTCAGGCCCGCGATCTGTTTGGTGCTGTCTGTATATTCAAGCTTCATACCTTCAAGCATACCGAAACAGCAGGGGGGGGCCTTTCTTTCTCCCTCGAAGATATACTTATTATTAATGAACTTGAGCCAGGTCGTATGCTGCAGATGCCGGGTGTCCGACACATGCACCAGGATGAAGAATCCCATTCCCCCTTCGATCGTATTCCTGACCTTATCATTACTGAACTCCATGGTCATCTGCTTGGGAAGGACATTGGCCGAATAACCACCGACCTTGTCTTGTTTGTAGGTGATGCTGAACTTTATCATTCCTTCCGCTGCTTCCCCGGCCGGTTTCTTCTTGCATGCGGCAAACAGCAGGACCAGAATGAACAGGATAAGGTATTTGGGGAGTGATCTGTGCACGGTGAAGGCTCATGTTAAATGAACCATAAAAATAACATAAAAGTTTGGAACGGAGGTTTGTAACTTTTTAAAAGTATGGTTTGGGACCTGTTAATAGCCAGAAACCTGCCTGATAAATGTTATTAAACAAGCCCCCGGAACGGGATCAGAATCGCCGGATTGTTTAGTTTTGTATCCTTTCGGGATATGAAAACGATGTTACAATGAAGAAGTTGGCTGTAGTTGCACTGGGCGGTAACGCGCTCCTGAGGGATAACCAGGAAGGCACCATCGACCAGCAGGAACAGAATACAACGGATACCCTGGAGAACCTTGTATTCCTGCTTAACGAGGGCTACGATCTGGTTATCACCCATGGCAACGGTCCCCAGATAGGCAACATCCTGCTTCGGAATGAGGCAGGGGAGCAGGTCTACGGTATCCCAAGGATGCCCGTCGATATATGTGTGGCTGATTCGCAGGGAGGCATAGGCTATATGGTGGAGAGAATGCTCAGGAATATCCTTAAGAAGCATGATATCAGGAAAGAGATTGTAACTCTCGTAACCATGGTAGAGGTTGACCGGAATGATCCGGCTTTCGACAATCCTACGAAAAGGATCGGCCAGATTTATACACGGGAAGAGGCAAAGATCCTGGAAAAGGAGAAAGGCTGGGTATTCAAGGAATCGACCAAGCAATCCGGCGGATGGAGGCGTGTCGTTCCTTCACCACACCCGGTCAGGATCAGCAATGAAAAGGTGATTGAGTCCCTCGCCAGGCAGGGAACCATTGTAATCGCATCAGGCGGGGGAGGGATACCGGTTTACCTGGACGATAAAAGGGATGTACGTCCGGCTGAGGTTGTTATTGACAAGGACCTGGCATCAAGCCTGCTGGCCGCAAGGATCGGGGCAGATGAATTCTATATTCTGACCGATGTTCCCTATGTGTACCTGGATTACCGCAGGGAGAACGAACGCTGGGTTGAATTTCTCGACCACCGGGATACCGTGCGATACCTGGAGGAAGGCCAGTTCTCGGAAGGTACTATGGCACCAAAGATCAGGGCCTGCCTTCAGTTCATAGAGCAGGGCGGGAAAAAAAGCGTAATCACCGAGGCCACCCTCCTTGAGAATAAAAAATACGGTACCAAAATTACGATGGAATACGAGGATTAATTATCCGGGAAATACATACCTTTATATCCCTGTTTTCGAATCAAAATAATTTACGATGCCATTTACATTGCGGAACCGGAGTTTTTTAAAGCTCCTGGATTACACACCTCAGGAAATCGGGTATTTACTCGAACTTTCAGCAGATCTGAAGAAAGCGAAATATGCAGGTACGGAGAAGCAAGGGCTGGAGGGCCGGAACATTGCACTGATCTTCGAAAAATCGTCTACCCGGACAAGGTGCGCCTTTGAGGTAGCCGCTTATGACCAGGGAGCGTGTGTCACTTATCTGGGACCGAGTGGATCACAGATCGGGGAAAAGGAATCCATGAAGGATACGGCCAGGGTGCTGGGACGCATGTACGATGGCATCGAGTACCGCGGGTTCGGACAGGAAAGAGTGGAGATACTTGCCAGGTATTCCGGCGTACCCGTCTGGAATGGCCTGACGGATGAATTTCATCCCACACAGGTGCTTGCCGACTTCCTGACAATGCTGGAACATCTTGACAGGCCCCTGAATGAAATGAGCCTCTGCTACCTTGGTGATGCCCGCAATAATATGGGAAACTCTCTTTTGATCGGGGCAGCGAAAATGGGCATGGATTTCCGGGCTGCAGCGGCACCTTCATGCCAGCCTGCAGATGAGCTGGTGGCCGCTGCAAACGAGATAGCCTCCGGGACCGGTGCCCGGATCAGCATTACAGAGGACCTTGAGAAGGCCGTGAAAGGAGCGGATTTCCTATATACCGATGTATGGGTTTCCATGGGTGAACCGGAAAAAGTATGGGAAGAGCGGATAAATCTGCTTAAACCTTTCCAGGTGAACCGTAAGGTACTGGAGATGACACAAAATCCTGATGTTAAATTTCTACACTGCCTGCCGTCTTTCCACAATACGGAAACGAAGGTCGGAGAGGAGATCCACAGGAAATTCGGACT
>CBFDEE010000034.1:0-12146 GCA_965603745.1 uncultured Bacteroides sp.
GCTGGCTGAAAAAAAACATGGTCTTTTCGGAGATCGACTACAACGAAATGAATCAGCTGGCAGCAGGAGTACCTATAGGAGCGAAGGGGCTGAAGGTCCTGCCCTTCGGAAACGGTGCAGAACGCATGCTGAATAACCGGGACCCGGGATGCAGCTTTGCCAACCTGAATTTCAACATCCACACAAACGCCTATGTCATACGCGCCGCCCAGGAAGGGGTGGTTTTTGCATTCAATTACGGTATGGAGATCATGAAGGGTACAGGTATTCAACCATCCGTTATAAGAGCAGGCCATACCAATATGTTCCTGAGTCCCGTGTTCCGTGAGTCTCTTGCGGGACTAACCGGTGCGCTTATCGAACTTTATGATACGGACGGTTCCCAGGGTGCAGCCAAGGGAGCCGGTATAGGTTGTGGTTATTATTCCGGGTTTGAGAACGCATTCAGAAACCTGAAAAAGATCAAGGTAATAGAACCTTCACTGGAAGATACGGACCGGTACAGGGAGGCCTATTTTGCCTGGCATGCCGAACTGATCAAGGCCATTCAGTGAACCCGGACCCTCAAAGATCAGTGTGAAGTTTTCTCAAAAGAAATATCTTTCCAATTATCACTTAAATCTTATCTTTGCGCCACAAATAACAAACAATAATCCAATGGAATACCTAATCGGAGACAAGGAGTTTTTCCCGGGTATCGGGAAGATCAAATTCGAGGGACCCACATCCAGAAATCCCCTGGCATTCAAACATTATGACGAAAACAGGATCATTGCAGGAAAGAGCATGAAAGATCATTTCCGTTTTGCCGTGGCCTACTGGCACACGCTGACGGGTGAAGGAGGAGATCCTTTTGGGCCGGGTACGATGGATTTCCCTTGGAATCAGCAGTCCGACCCGATCCTGAACGCTAAGGAAAAAATGGATGCAGCTTTTGAGTTCATTACCAAAATCGGTATTACCTTCTACTGCTTCCATGATTTTGATCTTGTGGATGAGGGTGGTTCCATCACCGAATCCGAGAAACGCCTGCGGACCATCGTGGATTATGCAAAACAGAAACAGGCGGATTCGGGCGTGAAGCTTTTATGGGGGACTGCCAACCTTTTTTCCCATAAAAGATATATGAACGGGGCCGCAACTAATCCTGACTTTTCGGTCATCACCTGGGCAGGTACACAGGTGAAAAACGCTCTCGACGCCACACTCGAGCTCGGGGGTGAAAACTATGTATTCTGGGGCGGCCGCGAAGGTTACATGTCTCTTCTGAACACGGATATGAAACGGGAACTCGATCACATGGCCCGCTTTCTGTCCATGACACGTGACTATGCCAGGAAGCAGGGATTCAAAGGGACATTCCTGATCGAACCCAAACCCATGGAACCCAGCAAGCACCAGTACGATTTCGATGCAGCAACCGTTGTCGGATTCCTGAACAAGAACGGTCTCGCCGGCGATTTCAAACTGAATGTCGAGGTGAACCACGCCACACTTGCAGGCCATACCTTCCAGCACGATCTCCAGGTAGCCGACGCTGGATTGCTGGGAAGCATCGACGCGAACCGCGGCGACTACCAGAACGGCTGGGATACCGACCAGTTCCCGATAAATGTTTATGAACTCGTCGAAGCCATGCTGGTCATCCTTGATGCCGGAGGTTTCACTCGCGGGGGAATTAATTTCGATGCCAAAACGCGCAGAAATTCCACGGACCTGGAAGATATATTCATTGCCCATATAGCAGGGATGGATGCATTTGCGCGGGCGCTGGAAGCGGCGGACAGGATCCGGACCGACTCGGATTACATGAAAATGAGAAAGAACAGGTATGCCTCATTCGACTCGGGCGACGGAGCCGCCTTCGAAGCAGGCAAACTCAGCCTGGAAGACCTTCGCAAACTGGCCGAGAAATACGGCGAACCCGAACAGATCAGCGGCAAACAGGAACTATACGAAATGATCCTGAACCAGTATATATAGAATCATACCCTGCATACTCAAAAACCCGGCAATGTCCGGGTTTTATTATGCTCTCTAATCATGGAAGGGCCGGCTCTGCTGGCTGGAACTTCGGGCTTGAACTCCGGGCTGGTATTTATGGCTGGAATTACTGGCCGGGGCCTGTGGATGGAACTACTCGCCGGAGCTCCTGGCGGTTTCCTTCTGCTCCGAGAGCATGGACCGTATAGGCGAAAAGATGCGTTCGATAAGGCGGCGGTCATCGGTTATGATCTCCCCCCTGCCCAGCATCTCCTGATTGAACGGGATCTCGATATCATAGTAAGTTACCAGTCCCTGCGGCAGTTCCACCTCGACGGTATAGAGCTGGTCATCGGGGACCAGGCTGATGTTCCGTATAACCCCCCTCACCATGCCGTACTCCAGGTGCGGGAAATTGGCAAACTGGATGTTCACCTGCTGGCCGATCCTGACCTTTCCCGATCCCTCAACAGGAAGATCTATCTTCCCGATGATATCCCCCCGCTGAGCCGGAATGATTGTCATTACCTTGTCCCCCGTCCGGACATTCTGGTTCTCGCTCCAGTACCTGGTGAAGGTTACGATCCCGTCAATGCGTGCCTCCAGCAGGTAGTTTTGTTCCCAAATATCTATCCGGGCATTCAGATTCTCGAAAGCTTCCCGGATATCCGCCTGCTTTCGTTCCTGTTCCTCCGTTGCCTGCAATTCAAGCTGCAGGATCTCCCGTTCGAGCTGTGAGATCAGGATCTCGTTTTCAGACAAATTGGCCTTCTTTTCCTCATAGCTGAGCTGCTTCTGGAGTTTAGCCTGCAGCGATCGTTCAATGTCCGACTCTGAACTCAGTCCCTTGGCAAAAATGGATGAATCCCTGCTGTACTGCCTGCTGGCCAGTTCAAAATCCTGGCGCAGTATGTTGCGCTGGCTCCTCAGCTGGTCCGAGTACACGCGGTACCTGCGAAGCTCTTCCTGTTTTGACCGGATGGTTTTTGCATAGAAATCAAGTTCAAGGAACTGGAAATAATCCTGGTAGCGGTTTACAAATTCAGCATAGGATGACTGGATCTCGCCAAGGGTGTAATTGTTATTCAGGGTAATGAATTCATCCTTATCAAGGGTAGCTATGGTTGTCCGGATCTCCTCGATATCGAAGCGCAGGCTGATCACGTCGGAATAGGAGGCAGGATTCTCAAGAACGGCCAGGTGGGTGTTGATCGTAACATGCTGGCTGTCACGCACGAACAGGCTCTCGATCTGGCCATCTGTCCTGGCAACCAGGGTGGAGGGAGGATTCTCGGTGGTTACCAGAATATCCGCCCGTATAATATCCGGATACCGGAACAGCCAGCTGCCCGCAAGCAATACCATGACCGTCAGCAGGATCACCACCGTTCCCCAGCGTACGATCCAGCGGGGTACCTGTCCCAGGATATCCTGGATCTCCTCGCTCCTTATCTCGATCTTATCAGCTTCTTTTTCAGGCATAATTCTTAATTAACGGTTTTTCCGGGCCCGGGTTCCCGGATCATGCACCCAGTTCAAGCTGGTTCTTAACAAGATTATAATAGCTGCCTTTTTTTCCTATGAGCTCATCGTGCCTGCCCGTCTCGGCAATTTTCCCCTTATCCAGAACAACGATCTGGTCCGCATTCCTTACCGTGCTGAGCCGGTGAGCAACTACCACTACTGTCCGTCCGGTAAAGAATTCCTGCAGGTTGTCGATGATCACCTTCTCGTTCTCCGCATCCAGTGATGAGGTTCCCTCGTCTATAAACAGGAATTCCGGCTGTTTATAAACTGCCCTCGCGATGAGTATTCTCTGCTTTTCTCCCCCGCTGAGGGACTGTCCGCCGATCCCCACCTTGGTATTGTATCCCACAGGCAGCGACTCGATAAAATCCTTGATATTGGCCATTTTAACCGCCTGCAGCAGCCTGTCCGTATCAACGTACTCTTCTCCCAGTGCAATGTTCCTTGCTATGGTATCCGAGAAGATATATCCATCCTGCATTACAACGCCGCATCTTCTTCTCCATATATGGGGACTGATGGACTGCAACATGGTGTCTCCCACCCTCAGCTCACCTTCAATCGGCGGGTAGAATGAAAGCAGGAGTTTGATCAGTGTGGTTTTGCCGCTGCCGCTTACTCCGACGATGGCCGTCACCTTGTCAGACGGTATTTCCAGGCTGACGCCATCAAGTACCTTGCGTGAATGTGGACCTTCATAGCGGAATGAGAGATCACTTATCTCAATCGTTTTGCTCTCGGGAACCACAATCATATCAGTACGGTCTTCCTGTTCCTCGTTCTCCTCCTTGTGAATTTCACCCAGCCTTTCCATGCTTATCTTGGCATCCTGGGTTACGTGCATAAAATGGATCATCTGTTCAATGGGGGAATTCAGCTGGCCCAGGATATAGGATACTGCCAGCATCATACCCAGAGTCATGTCCCCGTGTATGACAGAAGTGGCGGCGAGAAATGTGATCAGTATATTCTTTACCTCGTTAATGAACACCCCTCCCGCTTCCTGGTATTGCGTGAGCGCCAGCGATTTGATATTGACCTTGAACAGCGAACCCTGGATGTTTTCCCATTCCCAGCGTTTCTGCCTTTCTGCATGATAGAGCTTGATATCCTGTACCCCGCTGATCAGCTGTATCAGTTTACTCTGGTTGTCCGAGAGGCTTGAGAAGCGCTTGAAGTCCAGTTCCCTTCGCTTCCGCATGAATATGCTCAGCCACAGGAAATAGAGAAAACTGCCGACGACAAAGAGAAACAGGATCTTCCAGCTATAGATAGCCAGCACGATACCGAAGATCACCAGGTTTACAAGGGAAAACAGGATATTGAGTGAAGATGATGTCAGGAAGTATTCAATCCTTTTCTGGTCCCCTATCCGCTGCAGAATGTCCCCTATCAGTTTAATATCAAAGAATCCGAGCGGAAGCTTCATTAGCTTGATCAGGAAATCGGATATCAGCGATATGTTCATGCGTGTGCTCAGATGAAGCAGTATCCAGCCCCGGATGAAATCGACGGACATCCGGCTCACGAACAGCACGAGTTGGGCGATAAGGATCAGGTATATGAAACCGATGTCCTGGTTGTTGATACCAACATCAACGATTGACTGGGTCAGAAAGGGGAACAGTAACTGAAGGACACTGCCAAGCAGCAAGCCAAGCATCAGCTGTACAATGAACTTCCGGTACGGTTTCAGGTAGGACAGCAGGAAACGGAAACTCGATTTGTCGATTTTCTCCCCTTCTTCGGCAAAAAAGTCAGGTGTTGTCTCCAGGAGCAGTGCCAGTCCCTTCCTCTCCCCGTCCTTGGTGTATTTTACCAGTCCGAATGCCGGATCGGCAACGTAAACCATGTTCCGCTTCACCCTGTATACTACCACGAAATGGTTCTGTTTCCAGTGAACGATCAATGGCAACGGTGCCGTACTAAAAAGCTGCTCGGGGGTAATGGATACTCCCATGGTCCGGAACCCGATGGATTCTGCCGCTTCGCTGATCCCCATCATGGAGACCCCGTCCCTGGAAAGGTAGCTTTTACTTCTGAGGGTCTGGAGCGTGTAGGGCTTGCCGTAGTGCTTAGCAATCATTCGCAGGCAGGTCGGCCCGCAATCCATTGCGTCCAATTGCTTATAGAATGGGAAAGAAGGCATGTTCAGGGATCGCTTTGGGATAAAAATAGCAAAAACTTGACACAATCACCCTTATTCCCTGAAAATGAAATCAACAGGTGAATCCTGCATGCTCATTGCAGGAACCACCCCTTATTTCAGAAATCGCAGTATCCTGCCGGCATCTTTCCGGTACCCGGACTCATCGAGCAGGACCTCAAGGTGTACCCCTGCCAGGTCGGGCTCTCCCCGCCGTATGTGGCATAAAGCCAGTTGCCAGTGTGCCTCCGGTGCAAGTTCCAGGTCTCCTTCCTGGAGAACTGCCTGGAAGAGGGCTATCGCCTTGTCAGTCTGGTTAAGCAACATGTATGAACTTCCTGCATAGAACATGGACCAGGACCTTGTCCCGGAACTGTCTGCAAGCATTTCAAACAGGACCGCTGCCCGCTCATAATCACCTGCCTCATAAACCTCGGTTGCAAAGAGGAAATCATTATCAGCCCTGGCCAGTTCCAGTATCTTCCCGGTCTTATGGAAAGGAGTGAAGTATTGCGCATAGATCTCATCTGCGGACATCTTCGCGAAAGGCCTGAACACGAGTATGGAGGAGACAACAGCCAGGACGGCGACTGCTGCCGCACTGTACCATATCCTCCGGATAACCCTGATGGAAGAACCCTTGTTCCTGCCTTCCATATAGGATCTTTCAGCCTGCTTCAGATTCTCAAGATATCCCGGCGGCAGGTCCCCCATGGAAGCAGGGTCCCTCTTGAAATCCTCAACAGCCCCGGATATTTCTTCCTGCACCTCTTTGCCGGGCATCCTGGCCATTTCATCTTCCTCCGGCGGAGGGTCTGCTGCCCCCTCCGCTTGCCTGTCCGGCTCCCTCTCCTGTTCATCCTCACCGGCCAGCGATTCCACTGCCAGCTCCTGTATCTTCCGGTATTTTTCAATCTCTTCCGCGAGTTCAGGATTTATCCTGATCTCTTCCTCGAAATTTCTCAGTTCCTCCCCGAACATTTCATCGTCCAGGTACTGTATGATTTTCAGCTCATCCATCTTTAAGTATCTTCTTGTAATTAGGGTCGTCCTTTATCCGTCTGTAAAGGCTCTGTTTGCACCTGTACTTACGGTCTGATGTATAATGCTCGCTGCTGTATCCGAAAATCCGCTGGATATCGGCAAGGGGGACATTGTTGAAATGCAGTCTGAGCAGTTTCTGACAATCTTTGCTGAGCCTGCTGAAATGATATTTATATAACTCTTTCAGCTTCTCCTGCATTTCGCTGTCCGGTTCCGGCTCTTCTGAAAGTGAATCCATGCCTGACTCCTCAATCGGATGGTAACGGTATTTTCTCAGGTCATGCATCCATATGTTCTTGCATACTGCAAAAAGGTACGTGGAAAACGCACAGGTCAGTACCAGGCCTTTCTTCTGAACCTGCCGGCAGATCACGATCATGGCTTCCTGGAATACATCTTTTACATGCTCGGGATTTCCCCCTTTACCGACCAGGAAACTCTCTACCTTCCCAAAGTACTGCTGGTATATGAAATCCATTACTTTGCGGTCCGAATGCAATATTCCATCCAAGATCTGCGCATCAGTGTATGACTCCATTATCGTTGAGATTTTTCTGGTTACACTAAATAAATATAGCAAATAAGGATGAATCTGCCGGGTCCGGTCAGTCAAACTTGAGTTCGGCTTTCAGGTTGCCGCCGGTAACGATCCAGCATTCAAACTCACATTCATCCGAGACATGTTTGGCCTTCATTTCGTCGCCGTCGATTGCCATAATCGTCCTGTCACCGACCCTGTACTCGGCAGTCACAGAATAATACTGGCCTACTGCCGAATAAAGGTAGTAAGTGCTTTCCCGGGCAGTATCGATCCAGTCTACATGGCCTTCTTCCACATTTCCCCTGTACAGAACGATGGGGACTTCGGGATGCTCCTCGTCAATGGTCAGGTTAACTACCAGGTCCGCACTGTCGGGCTTATCGTAAGAACACTCCGAACAATCGACTGAATGACCCAAGTATTCATTACAGGACCCTGCGAATGTAAGACTGATGAAAACCATGCTGATTTTAAATATCCTTTTCATTTGAACCGCTTGTTAATGTAGCCTGGTCCCTCTTTTCAGAATTTCATTCTCACTTAAAACTTAAACCTTTTCATCCTCCGCATCAGAACCATGAAATATGCTTCCTGGTATATCTTAACCTCGGCCTGAAGTCATAGAAACCATCGATCACCAGTCGGAACCGATGGCTCGATATATCATGGACTTTAATCGGAACATATTGATAATCAAATGATATGCCAAAATATTCATCCTTCCAGGTAATGCCGGCACCGGGTATGAAAAGATACCTGGGATCCGGATCAAGAGAAGATCCACGGTAGTTACCCCAGGTATAGGCGCCGGTAATATGAAGCCGGCATCCGTATGACTGGCTTCCCTGCCGGTACAAAATAAAATCCTTACCCAGGCTCAGGGGCCAGAGATATCTTCTCTCCCACATCTGGAATGCAAAGGTATCATTAACCGGGCGTAGAACTCGCACGGCGGACAGCCTGGCAAGGAATCCCGTTGTCAGGTAAAGCTTGTATTTGCTTTCCGAAACACCCGCCTGGAAACCCATCATGAAATCACCGCCATTGAAATTAAGTTCCAGTCCCCCTCTTATCTCCGATATCTCCGGGAGATGGTTATACCGGGCACCGCTTTCGATCAGGAAGGCTGTCATTTCCTTATCCTTCGATTCTTTTGCCAGTCCCAGGGAATTGGTAGCAACATTCAGATTCTGGTTAATATCTGCACCGCTCTCCAGGAGCAGTTCCACCAGGTCCTGGTCCCCGTTCATTACAGCCATCGCCATGGCATTCAGTCCCCCGTGATTCCGGATCCCCGGATCTGCCCCTTTGTCCAGCAGCATCCAGGCCATTTCATAATCACCATGCTGGGCCGTCACCAGGAGGGGAGTAAAACCATTCTTGTCCATGCCATCCGGATCGGCGCCTTCTTCCAGCAGAACATCGGCTGATTCCAAGCAGTTATAATAGGCGGCCATCATCAGCGGACGGGTTCCGAACCCGTCGCTCTTTTCTGCATCCGCCCCGTTTTCAATCAGCAATTCTGTGACTTCCGGATAATTCTACGCGACTGCATGCATGAGTGCCGTGAGTCCCAGTTCATCCCGGGCATCCACCCTGGCGCCTGCCTCCAGAAGCAAGCGTACAACTTCGTAATGCCCGGTTCGTGCCGCTCCGATCAGAGGTGTCACCTTGTTGTCCGGTCTTGCATTCACGTTCGCTCCCTTCCCGATAAGGTACTTCACGATCTCAACATCACCATTCTGCGAAGCATACATGAGCGGCGTTACGTCCCGGCTGCTTCTTGAATCTACGTTTATCCCCCTCTCAACCAGCATTTTGACCACCTCGGACTGTCCGAATTCTGCTGCCCTAATAAGGTTGTATTCAGGATCCCCGGAAAGAAAGTACGTTGTATCGAATTCTGCGATCTCCACCGTATCTGCCAGGTATTCATCCCCTGAGGTTATCCGGGTACCGGATAATGAATCCTCTGCTGAACTCTCAAGATCCTCCAGAAGTGTTTCATGATGAGAAATCTCTGATTCCCCTTTTTCACCGGGCTGAGCAAACGCCTTCCCTGCCATCAGCAGCAATACAATCGCTATGATTTTGAGAGTTTTCACCAGGAAAAAGCCTCAAAAAGAATACCAAATTTGACAGGCATCTTTCATGCAGGTCATATACACATCCTGTAAAGTTTGGATTTGCATTCCGAATATCCAAATGTAATGCCCCCTTGTATGCAAAAAATCTTCCTGGCATGCCCGAATTTATTCCGGCTATTCCTTCCGTTGCTCAAAGAATTATTAATATTTATCAACTAGGAACAGAATTTTGGGCCATAAATTCTAACTTTGGTTACGGGAGCCCTGATTATTTTATTATAATGAAATGAAAACCGGCGGGAAACCACACTACCTTCTGGCCGCAATTATTATTGCACTGATCTTCAGCAGCTTGCCTGGGTTGCACGCCCAGAATGCAGATGATTATTTTATGGGACACGGATTTGTCGGGGACGGTGATACTGTCTTCCTGGATTCAGGTACCTTCTGGGATGACGGATATGATACGAATTACAGCGCTACGGGGGACTGGGACGTGTATTTCTGTACAAGCGAAGGGAATCCGAATCCACTGACCCTGGAATTCAGAGGTTTTGCAACGCATTACGGAGGAGGTTTCCCTCCAGGGGTCAACGAATACGAGGCCTGGGATTACATGCGCATCCGCTATGAACCAGCCGCAAATTATTTTGCCTACCACGATGATACCCCCGAATTCAGCTTCACCTCCCAGGACGGCTGTATCCGGTTCACTATGGTCACAAACGGTGATGCCCTTACGCATGAAGGATGGGAAGCGGACATATATGCCATACCGCCGCCTGCAAATAACGATCCCTGCGGAGCGACCCTTCTGACGGTGGGGAATGTCTGCACCCCGCAGGTATTTACCAATAAGGGAGCCTATTACACGGGAGACTATGCAACCTGCCATGATTATTTCGGGGGTGATGTCTGGTTCACTGCCGTTGTCCCTGCCACGGGAAACCTGAAGATCGAATCTTTCCCGGGCACGCTGGACTGGGCGGTCATGAATATTTATACCGGGGACAGCTGTGCCGGGCTGACCCATTATGACTGCATCCAGGACTCTATAGGGATGCCCACTGCATACCTCAACGGGTTCACTCCCGGTGATACAGTGTATATCCGGATGTTCGGGGACCAGGCCAAAAGCGGGACTTTCGGAATGTGTGCCTCGGACCCCACCGTACAGATCGAAGGGCATACCGGTCCCGGAGGGGTCGGCGATGACAGCACCAATGTGATCTGGCTGCGGTCTGATATGGGTGTACTCAACAACAGTGATTCAGAGGCCTCAAACGGGGAGGCCGTGAAGACCTGGCAGGACCAGAGCGGGAACCAGAACCATGTTGCCCAGTCTACAGGCATCCAGCAGGCCATCCTTACCGACACTGTGATCGGCAGCATGCCGGTCCTCCGGTTTGACGGCACGGATGACTATATGAGCGCCGCCCTGAGCAATCTGTCCGCACCCCTTACCCTCTTCACTGTCAGCAGGTTCACTGCAAGCAGTACGGATGACTGCCTGATGAGCATGGGAGACGAGATCACCGTCGCCAAGACCGTCAGCATCAGCCGCGAGACAGATGACCGCTACTATACCTTTACGGATGATGCCAAATGGTACGGGCCTACTCTCAGCAATGACTCGGCCTACCTGGTCCATGCAGTTCACAACATAGGAGCCACATACCATGAATTATACATTAATGATTCCACCCATTCACCGGATGATTATAACGCCTTGGTGATTACCAACGGGAACCTGCGAATCGGCGCAAGCCGGAGTACAACAAATTTCTTCGGCGGTGATATAGCAGAATTCATTATCTATAAACAAAGGCTTAATGCGGCGCAGAAGATCATCGTCGAAAATTCCCTTGCAGCTAAGTACGGTATCAGTATCGCAGTGGACAGATATGCCTATAAGCCGGCACACAAATATGATGTTGCCGGCATCGGCCAGGTGAATACAGGCAACCATCATACCGAAGCCCAGTCAGCCGCCACACTTTCAATCGGGAATCCTACAGATCTTGATGACGGGGAATTTGTTCTGTTCGGACATGATAACGGGGATATAAGCACATGGACAGATGCGGAAAGGCCGAATAATGACCCTGATGTCCGCCGGATCGCCAGGGAATGGAGGGTCAATATCAGCGGTGGTGATCCGGGATCGCTGACCCTGACACTGAGCGATTCCATCCTGCCGGGGCTGCTTGCAGGATTCGATAATTATGTACTGTGGACAGATACTGACGGTGATTTCAGCTCGGGTGCAGTGGCCATACCGCTTGTCAAGGCAAACGGCGGATACATAGCCAATACAGTCAGCCTGACGAACGGGATCTACATTACCATAGCAACCGTTATGCCGGTGGTCGGGTTCAGCCAGGATAGCAGTGAAGGTCTTGAATCCATTGCCAATCCAGACATTGAAGTGGCCCTTAACTATGCTGTTAACGAGGAGGTCAGCGTGGTCTTCAGGGCCATTGACGGCAGTGCCACCGGAGGAGGGACAGATTACCTCCTGAATCCGGGTTCGGCAACCTTCCCTGCCGGGACAACCACAAGAATCATACAGCCTCTCATCATTGATAATACGATCGTTGAATCGGACAAGGATTTTCATATCCGTTTGTCGGATCCGGACGAGGGACTCATATTGTCCGCAGATTCAAACCATACCTACACCATCCTGAATGATGATATAAGCGTCACTGCAGCTACCGATACAGATACCATTGGCGACTGCGGGCTGGTTTCCGCCGGCCTCTCGGTTACAGTGCTGGGAACGGGACCCTTCACCTATGCATGGACACCTGCTGCC
>CBFDEE010000035.1:0-12146 GCA_965603745.1 uncultured Bacteroides sp.
GCGTTCATAGCTCACGGCCTGGCCTTCTTCGTCAAAAGCCATAACGATGGTTGCGGCACCGTAGTCACGGATCCTGGCTGCCTGTTTCGTAAATGGATCCTTTCCTTCCTTAAGGCTTATGGAATTCACAATGGCCTTACCCTGCAGGCATTTCAGTCCCCCTTCAATAACCGACCATTTACTGGAGTCGATCATAACGGGCAGTCTGGCGATGTCCGGTTCAGACATCAGGAGGTTAAGAAAGGTGGTCATTTCATTTTCGGCATCGAGCATGGCATCATCCATATTCACATCGATGATCTGTGCTCCTCCCTCGACCTGGTCCCGCGCAATGGAAAGCGCCTCTTCGTATTTGCCTTCCCTGATCAGGCGGGCAAATTTCCGTGATCCGCTTACGTTGGTACGTTCGCCGATATTGATAAAATTACTGCCCGGGTATATGGCAAGCGATTCCAATCCGCTGATTTTTAGTCCCCTGTCAATCTCAGGAGGCGTCCTTCGCTTGGCCGCATCGGCCATTTCCCGGAAGGCCCTGATATGATCCGGGGTCGTTCCGCAGCATCCGCCGATGATGTTTACAAAACCATTATCGGCAAAATCCTTCATATATCCGGTCATTTCTTCTGGACCCTGGTCATATTCCCCGAACTGATTCGGGAGTCCCGCGTTGGGGTACACGCTGACGAAATGATGGGTCTTCCCGGCGAGTTCTTCCAGATAGGGTCTCATTTCCACCGCTCCCAGGCTGCAGTTTAGTCCCACAGCAAGAACATCGAGGTGGCTGACCGAATTCATAAAAGCCTCAAGGGTCTGGCCTGACAGTGTCCTCCCGCTGGCATCCGTAATGGTCCCCGATATAATAACAGGGAGGGCCCGGCCCGTATCCCTGAATAGGTTTTCAAGCGCAAATATGGCTGCCTTGGCATTCAGGGTATCGAAAATGGTTTCAAGTGCAAGGATATCGGAGCCACCGTCTATGAGTCCCCTGGCCTGTTCCCAGTATGCTTCAGCCAGGTCATCGAAGGTAACGGCCCGGAAGCCCGGGTTGTTGACATCCGGGGAGAGGGAGGCGGTCTTGTTCGTCGGACCCATGGAACCGGCGACGAACCTGGGGTGCCCGGGATCCTGTTCCGTAAACTTGTCCGCAAGCTCTCTTGCAAGCTTTGCCGACTCAAGGTTCATCTCGTAAACAATGCTTTCCAGGTGGTAATCGGACTGGGAGAACCTGTTGGCATTAAATGTATTGGTTTCGATGATATCCGCCCCGGCCTCCAGGTATTTTTCATGGATATCACGGATCACTTCCGGCCGTGTGATCGAAAGCAGTTCATTATTGCCTTTCAGGTCGTGAGGAAAACTGGCAAAGCGGGTACCTCTGAAATCCGATTCTGTAAGCCCGTATTCCTGGATAAGGGATCCCATGGCACCGTCCATAACCAGTATCCTGGTTTCAAGTGCCCTGAAGACCGGATGGGCCCGGACGGTATGTGTTTGATATGAACCTGATAATAGGTCCTGATTCTTTTTTCCCATGTTACAGCTTAATAAAGCGTTTAAATTATAATTCCCATTAAGGGCCAGGTATTAGCACCTTTTCCCGGCCAACCGGGAGGGTTGCTAGAGGTTCCCAGAGCCTGGTCTCTCCCCTCTTCTGTATAACTCAAACACTCCAGATACAATGGAGGGCGGAGTCAGTGTACAAAGTTAGCAATATTTAGAATCATTCCAAATGAGGGGAAGCTGCGGCAGGAGTCGCGGATTGGAAGGGCGCCTGAGGCTGAAATCCCGGACGGGCATCTGTCAGATGCGCACGCCGAGTACAATGATATCGTCCACCTGCTCAAAGCCCTCCATCCATTGCTGCAGGGTCCGATGGATGATCTCCTTCTGCTGGGGCATGGGTTGTTTGTGAACTTCGGTGAACATTCGTTTCATGGATTTGGACAGGAATTTCTTGCCTTCTTTCCCCCCGAACTGGTCCTGGAATCCGTCTGAAAATATATAGAAGCAGTCTCCCTGTTCCACCCTGATGGTATGATTCCTGAAATTCGTCTCCTCGACAATATGTATGCCGATCGGCATGTTGTCGGCTTTGTAAACGGTGAGTTCGTTGTTGCGGATCAGGTAAAGCGGGTTGAAGGCCCCGGCGTATTGTACGGTATTCCTGGTTTTATCGTATATGCATAGTGCGATGTCCATTCCATCCTTTGTCGTGCTCTGCTCTGACTGGGAAAGAGTCTCTTTTACCGTTGCACGGAGGTTATCGAGTATTTTTCCTGCGCTCAGCCTCTTGTTCTTATTGACGATCTCATTGAGGAAGGAAACGCCAAGCATGCTCATGAATGCTCCCGGGACCCCGTGTCCCGTGCAATCGGCGGCGGCAAAAATAGTCCTGTTGTCGACGGAGGATATCCAGTAGAAATCACCGCTGACAATATCCCTGGGCAGGTAAAGGATAAAATGTTCCGGAAGTTCCTGTTCCACCTTCAGGTCTGACGGCAGCACTGCTTTCTGGATTCGCTGTGCATAGTGTATGCTGTCCATAATTTCCTTCTTCTGTTCGGATATCTCATCCTTTTGCCTCTGTATCTCTGCCGTTCTTTCCCTGACCTTCTGTTCCAGTACAGCCTTGTCATGCCTGAGTTTCCGTACACGCCAGCGTATGATCCCGAGGACAAAGATAATAAGGGCAATGCCGGCAGTGATGAGAAAAGGCAGGCTCAGCCACCAGGGAGGCCTTACCACCATCGGATAGCTGTTGACATCCGTTACCTGATTGAGGACATTTTTTGCCCTGATATGGAGGGTGAAGCGTCCCATTGGCAGGACAGGAAATCCTATTTCCCCCGAGCGGTTCCAGTCCGACCAGCCCTCAGACATGCCTTCCGCGTAGTACTGGTAGCTGGTTGAATTGTCTTTCAGGTAGAAGGGTGCGGATGAATTAAAGACAAGGGAGCGGTCATAATAATCGAACTGGAGCTCAGCGAGCAGATAATGCTTTTCGTCGTTGTATACGGTTTTCAGGAAGAGTTCGAATTCAGGATCGTATGTATCTGCTTTTTCGCGGCTGATCCTGTGCAGGTAGGAATTCTCGGAGACTACCCATACATCGCCTCCGGGATCAAGGAAGAGGTCTGCAATATCACCGAAAAGGTTGAGGTAGGAATCCATTTTCTTCTTGTAATTTTCCTGGTTCCTGAAGCTATACCATTGATTTTCTGCCTGCACCCATGCGATGGCACAGGTTGACAGATGGATCCTGGAGATGGTCTGTTCTTCAAGGATCCCGGAACGGATGATGCTGTCATCCGCGAAGTAATATATCCCTCCGGAGAGAAAGAAAAAGATTGTATCCCGGATATTCCTCATAGTGACAGGATCGTAATAATCCTCATGGAAATCGTATGACCTGACATCTGATATGGCATTGTTCAGGGGCCTGATCCTGTAACTCCGGTTGTCGCAGCCAAGCCAGATGGTGCTGTCTTCCTGCTCGCAGACAGAATAGATCTCTTCGCCTATATAACTAAAATCCCTTTTAGTGGTCCACTGGCCTTCTTCCAGTACAAGCTGGTAAGCGGATTCATTGGTCACTACATAGATCCTTCCGCTGTCCATGCTCGGGAAAATACTTTCAACGTACCATCCTTCACGGATGATCTTAAGCTCATTTTTAACAATCTCATACAGTCCCTCGTTAGTAGAGATCAGGACCCTTTCTCCCACCGGAACCAGGTCTTTTGCCTTTTCTTCGAATTCTCCCAGCCGGGTAAACTCATGGCTGATGGACTGAAGGGAATAGATCTTCTGTTTTACATACCTGGTGCGGGTTGCCGGTTTTCGGCGGACTTCTGCCTGGTCTTGCGTTTCAACAAGGGGTTCCTCCGGTTTCCCGCCTATCCTCTGCAGGAAGGATTTCAGTCCCCCGGACTTCTCATCCTCTGGCGTTTCTTCCTCCATACCTACAGCTGCAGCCTGTTCCCCTTCGTCAACCGCCTCCTGTTCCCTGGCTGCTTTCCTTGCCTCCCGCCGGAGTATCCTTTTCTCCTTGGGGCTCAGTTGATCTTCCTCCTGCATTCCATCCCCGGGTTCTGCGGATTCCCCTGCAGGTTCTGCCTGCCGTTCAGGTTCGGGCTCTACCTTGGGGGGCGGAACGCGTGTGACCACCTTCACAACGATCTCTTCTTCCAGGTAGTCCTTTTTCTCCTCCAGGTAGAAGATCCCTTCGTTGGTACTGACATAGAGGGTAGTGTCAAGGACAGCCACAGCTGTCAGGTTACCCTCAAGTCCCGGGTAATTCTCATAGGACCGTATAGGCAGCCTTACGTCAACCCGCGTTAATCCGTACTGGTGGGAAAGCCAGAGGCCATGGTTTTTGTCTTTTCCGATCGCAAAGATTTCATCATCCGGCAAACCTGTCTGGAAATTCAGGATGTTTATGGTCTTACCGCTGACCACATCCACGATCATGCATCCGCCCATGATGGTGGAAAGGGCAAAAACATGCTGTTCCAGCCAGGCGGCATCTTCCAGGAAACTTTCCTCGAGGTACTCCTGGTCTTCCAGATCCACCTTTGAGAAATCATTTCCATTGAACCAGTAGATTGAATTGTTGTCAAGTCCCAGTAAAGCATTGCTGTCAGAATACTCAATGCCGAACAGGATCTCCGAATCGGAAAAGTCAATCCTGCTTTCGACCCTGGTCAATCCGCTGTGCCTCAACTCATGGATCCCTCTCCCGAGCAGGTTTACGTATGCATTGTCACGATAGATGAGTATTCCGGAAAATATATTCAGGGAGTCAGGCCTGAACCGTTTCAGGTTATACAGTTCATTACGGTCCGCCATGGCGATAAGTTCATCACCGTAAAAGATCACATCCCTGCTGGTCTGGAAGATGCGATTAATATCCCCTGTCTCTTCATTTTCTTCTGCCAGGCTGTGGTATTCATAGGTTCCCGTCCCGGTTTTGAGCAGGTACCCGAAGAATCCCCTGCCCCCCACATAGATGAGCGGGAGCGTTGAATCGCAGGCGACGATCATGGGAATATTGGGAACGGAATGGATATTCCATTCCTCGGAATCAAATGATATCACCCCGGTGTTGCCCGAGAAGATCATTGTATTTTCAAGGTCCTCGCTGATTGAGCTGATCCTGTTTCCAGGGACATTCTCAAGCTTGAAATGGTTCATGAAAGGTTCCCCCTCCTGGGCACTCATCCTGAAGGGGAGAAAAAGGATGCATGCGGTAAAAAAAAGGAGTACACGGTGCTTTGAAATGCCGGGGACCGCGTTCTGGTGAAAGGAAGTATTCAACCGATTGGAATGCATACAGGTATATGATTTCTGACCTGGTCCGGATGCTTATACTGATCCGGGAACCGTTTTGTTTCAGACTGGTTTACAAATTTCCCATGGCAGCAAGGTTCCTTTCATTGGTGATATTCTTCGCCTCGGGGGAATACAGGAAATCAAGGTCTTCCTTATAGGCTTCCAGCACCTTGCTCCGTACCAGCTTGTTCATGCTGTTCATCTGCAGGTTGTCCTGGCTGAACGGTTCCGGGAGGATCCCTGTGGCGGCCGGCAGCCAGCGCTGCGGGAACTCATCCTGGTATCTGCCCCCGGTCCTGAATTCTGCAATCTGTTTCTCTAGTTCTTTAAGGACAGCTGCCTTTGCCTCCCCGCTTGCAGGGTCGATTTTTTGCTCATCCAGCCAGCGTTTCATGGCCTCTTTATTGGGAACCACAAACAGGGTGCAGTATGGATTCTGGTTATTGTACATCATGCATTGCTCAAGGAAGGGAATGTACTCGGTGAAGGCTTCTTCTATTCCCTCGGGACTGTATTTCTCGCCGTCATCGGCAATCAGAAGGCTCTTGAAGCGTCCCAGCACGTAAAGGTAGTTTTCGCTGTCCAGGTAGCCCATGTCCCCTGTATAGAGCCATCCGTCCTTGAGGGTTTCTTTACTGGCCTCCTCGTTTTTCCAGTATCCCAGCATCACGTTTTCCCCCCTGATCACAATCTCTCCCTTTTCACCGACAGGCAGTTCCTTCCCGTCTTCATCGCATATCCTGCATTCCATGTTGCTGACAACCATACCCGATGATCCGATTTTATGCCGGGCGGCGGAATTCCCGGAAATAATGGGGGCTGCTTCTGTGAGGCCGTATCCCTGGTACATCGGTATCCCTATGGCAAAGAAGAACTTAGCCAGTTCGAGGTCCAGGAGAGCCGCACCTCCGACGAAGAATTCCAGGCGGCCCCCGAATGCCTCCCTTACCTTTTTGAAAATGATCTTATCAAACAGCCAGATGTAGGGCTTCAGGATGAATGTCCCTTTTTTACCCCGGTCATGTCCCATCCGGATATAGCGTTTGTGAACCCTGACTGCGTGGTTGAAGAGTTTTTCTATCACCGGGCCTTTCTGCCGTATGCCGTTTTCGATGTTTTTCTTGAAGTTCTTGGCTATGGCCGGCACGCTGAACATGAAATACGGCCGGATCTGTTTCATATTAACCGGGAAATTCTTAAGGGCTTCGGTCTGGGTTTTGCCCAGCTGTACGGAAGCCATGCTGGCTCCTGCGGACAGGATCGTATAAATGCCTGCAGTATGGGCAAATGAATGATCCCATGGGATGAATACAAGTGTGGTCCAGTAATCGTAGACCGGCATTACGGACCTGGCCTGTTCCACGTTGGCCGTATAATTCCTGTGTGAAAGCATAATGCCTTTGGGATCGGCTGTGGTCCCGGAGGTGTAACAGATATTGGCAAGATCGTTTTCCCCGACCGATTGCCAGGTTTTTTCGAATGCCTCCCGGTTTTCTGCCAGGTACTTGTCACCCATGGCGGAAATATCATCAAAAAACAATTCGTCTTCCTCGTAACTGTCCTGGGGATCCAGGTAAATTACCTTCTCCAGGCTGTCTATTTCATTTTTTATTTTTTTGATCTTAGGAGCCTCGCGGCCGGAGATGATCATCATCCTGGATCCGGAATGTTCGATCCGGAATTTGATTTCCGAGGGCTCCTCCAGCCGGGTGGAAAGAGGAACGTTGACAGCCCCGCAGTACAGTATTCCCAGTTCGCTGTAAATCCATTTATTCCTTCCTTCAGCAAGCAATGCCAGGCGGTCTCCTTTCTTAATGCCGATGCTCAGGAGCCCGGCTGCAAAACGGTGGACTTCCGTGCGGGCCTCGAGATAAGTCGTCGGTTTATATCCGTCGCCGGAATTTTCCAGCAGGTATGTGTTGTCCCTGTATTTTTCTACGCAGTCATTGAAAAGGGAATTGAGGGTTCTCATATCCGGGTGGTTTGGTTTAGGATATGAAAGATAAAAAAAAACCGCAGAGATCGCAAGGCATCGGGCCCTTCAATCAGGCGGTCTGGAAGGGATTAATTATCTGTAGCGGGACCCGGACCCGGAGGAGATCCTGACCGGCTACATTTTTATGATCTGCTCCCGGTCGGGCCCTACCGAAACATAGCTGACGGGTACGCCGACCTCCTTTTCGATAAAGGCCACATAATCCATCAGTTCGGCAGGAAGATCAGCCTTATCGGTGATTCCCGTAAGATCTTTTTTCCAGGAAGGCATTTCCCTGTATATGGGTTCCACGGGCGCATTGATATCGAATGGCAGTTCATCTGTTTCACTGCCGTTGATCTTATAGGCCGTGCAGACCTGCAGGGTTTCAAAATGTGTAAGCACATCCGATTTTGTCATCATCAGCTCTGTGACACCGCTCAGCATGACGGAATACTTCAGAACGGGCAGGTCGAGCCAGCCACACCTGCGCGGGCGTCCCGTGGTAGCCCCGTATTCCACTCCGAAATCCCGCAGGGATATGCCGGTTTCGTTATCCTGTTCGGTAGGGAAGGGTCCGCTTCCGACGCGGGTGCAGTAAGCCTTGAAAACACCGATCACACGACCGATTTTCTGGGGTGAAAGTCCCAGTCCCGTGCAGGCCCCGGCACAGATAGTATTGGAGGAAGTTACGTAGGGATAGGACCCGAAGTCAATATCCAGCATGGACCCCTGTGCTCCCTCGGCGAGAACGGATTTTCCTTCCCGCAGGAACCGGTTGATGGTGTATTCCCCGTTCACCAGTTGAAATGAGCGGATGCATTCAATGCCTTCCATCCAGCCCTTTTCGTATTCCTCAAGGTCAAATTCGAAATCGAACTGTTTCAGGATCTGGAGGTGTTTATTGGTCAGGAAATCGTATTTCTTTTTAAAATCAGGCAATTCCAGATCTCCGACCCGCATTCCGTTACGGCCGGTTTTGTCCATGTAGGTGGGCCCGATGCCCTTCAGCGTGGAACCGATCTTGGTTATCCCCTTGGCGGCTTCAGAGGCTGCATCGAGAATCCTGTGGGTCGGCATGATAAGGTGGGCCTTTCTTGAGACCAGAAGCCTGGGGCCCAGGTCCACCCCGAGTGCTCTGACTTCATCGATCTCCTTTTTGAATATCACCGGGTCCAGTACTACCCCGTTACCGATAAGGTTGATGCTCTTTTCCCTGAATACCCCGGACGGGATATTATGCGTAATGTGTTTGATATTGTTGAATTCGAGTGTGTGCCCGGCATTGGGTCCACCCTGGAAACGGGCAATAACATCGTAATCGGGGGTCAGTACATCGACCAGTTTTCCTTTGCCTTCATCTCCCCACTGAAGGCCTAACAATACATCTATTTTCATCTAAAAATTCGTGAATTTTTGCTCCAAGATACGGAGCGTGAAGGTACAAATAATTTCCTCTTCCTGAAAGAGCTCTCAGGACTCTCTTTCGTCCTTCGAAAAACCGTAAATATACAGCGAATGGTGGGATGGCCTGAAATTATTCAGTTCACAGGCAGTTTTGATGATTTCGTCGATCCTCGGATCGCAGAATTCCATGACCTTCCCGGAATCCATGTCGATAAGGTGGTCATGCTGCATACAGTGGTAGGCTTTCTCGAATTGTGCTATATTCTTTCCGAATTGATGTTTTATAACCAGGTTGCAGTCCAGTAACAGTTCAATTGTATTGTAAAGTGTTGCGCGGCTTACCCTGTAATTCTTGTTTTTCATGAAGATATAAAGGGACTCGATATCAAAATGTCCGTCACGTGAGTAGATCTCTTCCAGGATGGCATAACGTTCCGGAGTTTTCCTGTGCCCTTTCTTTTCGAGGTATTCGGTAAATATTTTCTTAACCGTCTCCTTCGTTTCTTCATTAATCATAATCAGACTAATTAAAAATAATAAGGCTAAAAGTATATTTTTTTTTTTGATTTAGGAAAGGAAAGGAAGTGATTTTTATCATTAATCCTCTATCTTCTCCACCCTCTTGACCGATTCCACTCCTTTGATCTTTATCAGGTTCATGATGAGATTGTTCAGGTCTTTTGTGTTGTGGACATAGAGGTCTATGCTTCCTTCAAATATTCCGTCGTGGCTGACCAGGTTGATGTTGCGCATATTGACCGATAGCTCTTTTGAGATGATTGTCGTGATATTGTTATAAATCCCGAAATTGTCCAGTCCCTGGACATGGATCCTCACCAGGTAGCTGAGGATCTTGTGTGTGGTCCATTTTGCAGGTATGATCCGGTTCCCCTGGCTGGACATCAGCCTGATGGCTTTAGAGCATTTGCTTTTGTGGATCACGATGGATCCGTCCTGGTTTTTGTACCCGACCACATCGTCACCTGGAATGGGATTGCAGCATTTCCCGATACTGTATTCCGGATCCATGTCATCGGGATCTTCCCGTATCATGTAGTGAGAGCCGGAATAGGTACGTCCGGATGGCTTTTTCTCCGTAGCCTTTTTATTCCTGGAGGATGATGCAAACTGAAGCTCCCAGTAGCGTATCCATTTGTTCTTGGTGTTTTTTCTCAGGATCTTTTTCAGATTCTCCAGGGAAATCAGTCCGGTCCCGATCTTGCTGTAAAGCTCGTCCTTCGAACGGACTTCGTAGGCCGGGAGTAATTTTTTAAATATCCTGGACGAAGGTTTCAGGTTGAATTCCAGGAGCCTGTCCTCAAGGATCTGTTTACCTTTCTGGATCTGGTCCTTGGTTTCTGCTTTAAGGGCATACTTAATGGCAGATTTAGCCTTCGCTGTACTCACGTAATAAAGCCACTCCCTGCTCGCCCTCTGGCTGTCCGAGGTTAGGATCTCCACCTGGTCTCCGCTGTTCAGTGTATGGTTCAGGGATACCAGTTTATGGTTTACCTTGGCACCGATGGCCCTGTTGCCTATTTCCGTATGGATCTCGTAGGCAAAGTCAAGTGCGGTTGATTTCTGGGGAAGGGTTTTTATATGTCCCTTGGGAGTGAATACAAGGATCTCCGAGGCAAACAGGTTCATCTTGAAATCATCAAGGAACTCGAGGGCATTGGAATCCGGGTTTTCGAGAAGTTCCCGGATCCGTTTGATCCATTTGTCCAGCTCGGCACTGCTTTCCTTTCCGGCCTGCTTGTACATCCAGTGGGCAGCGAATCCGCGTTCTGCGATCTGGTCCATCCTGCGGGTACGGATTTGTACCTCAACCCATTTTCCTTCGGGTCCCATTACGGTAACGTGCAGGGCTTCGTAACCGTTGGCCTTGGGTGTCGAGACCCAGTCTCGTATTCGTTCCGGTTTGGGTTGGTAACTATCGGTGATAATGGAATATACGTTCCAGCACTGTATCTTCTCCGGGATATCGGGGAGGGCCTCGAACACAATACGGATGGCCAGCAGGTCATACACCTCATCGAAGGGTATGTTCTTGGTTTGCATTTTATTCCAGATCGAATATATTGATTTCGGCCTTCCCGTGATATCGAAATCATAGCCTTCCGTTTCAAGTTTATCGATCAGGGGCAGGGCAAATGAGTTAATCATCTGTCCCCGTTTCTTTTCATTGTCCCGCACCTTCTCAATCAGGTCCCCGTACACCTTGGGATAGCGGTATTTCAGGCTCAGGTCCTCCAGCTCGGTTTTTATCGCATACAGTCCGAGCCGGTGGGCGAGGGGTGCATACAGGTAAGTTGTTTCACCGCTTATCTTGATTTGTTTGTTGGGCGGCATGGAGTTAAGGGTGCGCATATTATGCAGGCGGTCGGCCAGCTTGATTAGGATCACCCTGACATCGTCCGAGAGGGTAAGCAGCATTTTCCGGAAATTTTCCGCCTGGAGGGAGGACTTGTGGTCGAAGACATCGGATATTTTAGTCAGACCGTCAATAATGGATGCGACCTTTTTCCCGAAATGGTTCTCTATATCCTCGATGGTATATTCGGTGTCTTCCACGACATCATGAAGGATGGCACATATAACGGATTTGGCACCGAGGCCGATCTCGAACGTCACGATTTTAGCTACGGAAAGGGGATGCAGAATATAAGGTTCCCCCGATTTCCTGCGCATATCTTTATGGGCCTCCTTGGCGACCCGGAAAGCTTTACGAATCAGGCGCTGGTCCGTTTTGCTGTCGCGAAGGGAACAATGTTCAAGCAGTTCCTCGAATTCCTGCTGGATAAGATCTTCTTCTGTTTTTGTAAGGACACTCATTCCACCTTTCAGATTCAGGAAATAAAATTAATCAAAAAATGCATAAGAACTGGTAATCCGGGCATGCCGGCAAGGTAAAAATTCTGTATACGGGATGCGGAATTCTTATATCCGGTAAGCAGGTCTCCTGCTGTCAGGGATAAAAAACGGTGATCTCTCCACGTTTTTCAACCTCTATGCCGCTGGTGGTGGTAAGCTTAATGTAATACACATAGACACCTTCCGGGACCTTGTTTCCCCCTTTAATCCTTCCTTTCCAGGGTGCTTCATGATCGTTGGTCTCAAAAATCTTGTTACCCCATCGGTCGAAAACCGCGAAAACATACAGCCGCGGAAGGAAGGTCAGAACAGGCCTGATCTCATCGTTTATCCCGTCACCGTTCGGCGTCAGGGCATTGGCCATGCGGATCTCAGGCACAATGGAAACACATGCCTTGTTGGACCTGCTGAAACCCTGTTCCCCCATGGTCCATGATCCGTTTTCCTCTGCCTCAACCTTGTAACAGATTTCGTCCTCGATCTGCTGCCCCGAAACGAAGCTCAGGTCATCTTCATAACTCGTGTCAGCCGCAGGAATCCCCTCATCAATCAGGACAAA
>CBFDEE010000036.1:0-12142 GCA_965603745.1 uncultured Bacteroides sp.
ATGAAGGAATTTGAGAAAAATCAATGAGGAGCGGGCAGTCCCCATCCGATCATAATAATCCATAAAATCTGAAAGATATGCCTAAAGTTTTACTTGCCACGGTGAAACCGTTTGCCCCTGCAGCGGTCGAACAGATCAGGGAGATCATTGAAAAAGCAGGGTATGAGTTTGCCCTCCTGGAAAAATACGAAGAGCAGTCCGAACTTCATGCTGCCGTTTCCGACGCTGACGCACTGATTGTTCGCAGCGATAAGGTTGATGCCGGAGTCATCGGGGCCGCCGGGAAACTGAAAATAGTGGTAAGGGCAGGAGCCGGGTACGATAACATCGACCTGCAGGCGACCAGCGACCATGAAGTGGTGGCCATGAATACACCGGGACAGAACTCCAATGCCGTGGCTGAACTGGCGCTGGGGATGATGGTCTATGTTGCCAGGAACCAGTTTGCCGGGACCTCGGGCAGTGAGTTGAAGCATAAAACACTGGGCCTTCATGCCTATGGTTATGTCGGGAAGATCGTTGCCGGACTGGCCAGGGGATTCGGTATGGAGGTGTCTGCCTATGATCCTTTTCTGGCGGACTCGATATTCGAGGAGGACGGTATTACGCGCGTTACCAGTGTGGAGGACCTTTACCGTACCTGCCAGTACGTTTCCCTTCATATACCGGCCAACGAAGAAACAAGGAATTCCATTGGTTACGAATTGCTTTCCCTCATGCCGAAGGGAGCGGTCCTCGTTAACACCGCAAGGAAAGAGGTGGTGGATGAAGAAGGGATTGCCCGTATGATCAAAGAACGCCCGGATTTCAGGTATGCATCTGACGTTGCACCGGACAATGGTGCACAGCTGAAGGCAGATTATCCCGAAAACTGTTTTTTCACACCGAAAAAGATGGGGGCACAAACAGCCGAAGCAAACATCAATGCCGGAGTGGCAGCGGCAGAACAGATCGTCTCTTTTTTTGAAAAAGGAGATACTACTTTCCAGGTGAATTAATAGGATTAATAAGTTAACACAGATTATGGCTATATTAAGATCATTCAGAGGGTTCAGGCCGAAACAGGAATATGCTGCAAAGATTGCCTCACGTCCATACGATGTGCTGAATTCAGAGGAAGCAAGGGCAGAAGTGAAAGGGAATCCGTATTCCTTCCTGCACGTGGTGAAGCCAGAGGTCGACCTTTCGCCCGGGACCGATCATTACTCGGACAAGGTGTACCTGAAGGGGAAGGAGAACCTTGAAAGGATGATAGGGGACGGGATTTTTTTCCAGGATGAGGATCCGGGCATGTATGTATACGCCCAGACTATGAACGGGCGGACCCAGTACGGACTGGTTGGCTGTGCAAGCATCCTGGATTACATGAACAACGTGATCAGGAAGCATGAACTGACCCGGCCGGATAAGGAAGAGGACAGAAAACAGCATATCCGGGTATCTAATTTCAATGCCGAGCCTGTATTTTTTGCCTATCCTCCCCATGTTGAGGTTGATGAGATCGTTGCAGGGGTAGTTGAGAATGATCCGGTATATGATTTTACAGCCGAGGACGGTATCAGGCACCAGGTCTGGATCATCGATTCGCGGGAAGATACGGGGAAGCTCGAGGGAATTTTTGCCACGGATATCCCTTTTACATACGTGGCGGATGGCCATCATCGCACGGCTGCCGCAGCCGGGGTAGGGGCAGAGCGCCGGAAGGCAGATACGAACCACAACGGCAGCGAAGAATATAATTACTTCCTCGCCGTGCTTTTCCCGGCTAACCAGCTGACCATTATAGATTATAACCGCGTTGTGAAGGACCTTAACGGCCTCAGCGAAGGGGAATTCCTGGAAAAACTGAGTTCATCATTCACGGTCAGGAAGACAGGGAATATGATCCACAAACCCACGAGGCATCACGAATTCGGCATGTACATGTCCGGTGAGTGGTATTCCCTGGCAGCAAAAGAGGGAACCTACGATGACCATGATCCCATAGGGCAGCTCGATGTGACCATACTGTCAGAACAGGTACTGGCACCCCTGCTGGATATTACCGATCTCCGGAAATCAAAAAGGATTGACTTTGTCGGGGGTATCAGGGGACTCGGAGAACTTGAGAAGAGGGTTGATTCGGGAGAGATGAAGGCCGCCTTTGCCCTGTACCCGGTCAGCATGGAACAGCTGATGGAAATAGCGGATACCGATAATATTATGCCCCCGAAAACCACCTGGTTCGAGCCAAAACTTCGAAGCGGGCTCATACTTCATAAACTGGATGACTGAAACCTGCCTTGATGAGCATTGCAGAAAATCTCCGCAACCTTAAAACGGGTGTCCCCGGACATGTTAGCATAATCGCCGTTTCCAAGCGGAAACCGGTGGAGGACATAATTGAAGCCTATAATGCGGGACAAAGGATCTTCGGGGAGAACAGGGTTCAGGAACTTACGGAAAAGCAACCACTGCTGCCGGATGATATCAATTGGCATATGGTGGGGCACCTGCAGACAAACAAGGTCAAATACCTGGCCGGGTTCGTGGACATGATTCAGAGCGTCGACAGCCTGAAACTGCTCCAGACCATTGACAGGGAAGCGGCAAAGGCCGGCCGGATTATCCCATGCCTTCTGCAGGTCCATATTGCCCTGGAGGACACAAAATACGGGTTCTCAGAGGATGAACTCCTGTCCCTGGCTGGATCAGGAGAATTACGTTCCCTGCAGAACGTGAGAATAGACGGTGTGATGGGAATGGGCACCTATACTCCCGACATGGAACAGGTACGCAGGGAGTTCCGGCACCTGAACGGGGTGTTCAGCAAGCTGAAAGAGGGGTATTTTGCATCTTCCCCTGATTTCAGGGAGATCTCCATGGGAATGTCGGGGGATTACCGGATGGCAATTGAGGAGGGCAGTACCATGGTCAGGCTGGGAACGGTAATATTCGGACCAAGAAGTTATTAAATCACTATCATATGGCAGACCTTAGTACAAATTTCGCGGGACTGGAACTTCGAAATCCGGTCATTGTAAGCAGCAGCGGGCTGACGGACTCGGTCGAGAAAATAAGGAAACTGGAAGAAGCCGGCGCCGGTGCTGTCGTTCTGAAATCCCTTTTTGAGGAACAGATCCTGTTCGAGGCGGGGAATCTCTCCCAAGCGGCTGATTACCCGGAAGCGGATGATTACCTGAGAAATTATACCAGGTCAAACAGCATTGATACATACCTTGATCTGATCGAGGCGGCGGTTAAAGGCAGCAAAATCCCGGTCATCGCCAGCATAAACTGTATATCCGATTCGGAATGGTACGATTTTGCATCCAAGATCGAAGAAGCAGGGGCTAATGCCCTGGAACTTAACGTTTATTTCCTGCCGGCCGGGAAACAGGCCGGGTCCGTTAACTACGAGAAACTATACCTCGATATCGCCGAGAATATTAAGCGCAGGGTTGATATACCCGTGGTCATGAAACTGGGACAGAATTTCACCAACCTTGTCAACATGGTGGACCTGCTCTACCACCGGGGCATCAACGGGGTGGTTCTGTTCAACCGCTTTTACAGTCCAGATATAAACATCAAAGACATGAAGATGACCTCATCGGATGTCTTCAGTTCCCCGTCCGATCTTCGCTACTCCCTTCGCTGGGTGGCTATCGTCTCCTCCCTGGTCGAGAGGATCGACATCGCTGCCTCAACCGGTGTGCATGACGGCAACGGGCTTATAAAACAATTGCTGGCCGGGGCAAAAGCTGCGCAGGTGTGCTCTGCCATCTACAGGAATGGTCCCGGGCATATAAGCAGGATGCTCGGCGAACTGGAAGAATGGATGAAAGAACATGAGATGGAAAGCCTGGATGCCTTCAGGGGAAAGATGAACTATGCGAATATCCCCGATCCCCAGGTATACGAAAGAAGCCAGTTCATGAAGTTCTTCTCGAGTCATCATTAGGGATCGGAACGGGATTCATTCAGGAGCTCAGCAGCTTGACCAGTTCCATGGCAAGGGGCTTCTTTTCCTCGCTTAGCTGTTCAAGGCCGCCAAGGACCGCGTCCCTTGCCTTTTCAATGTCTGCAGTACCCAGCTTATAGACGGATTCTTCAATTACGGTGAAGGATTCAAGGGCAGTGATGTAGTCCCCTTCCAGGAAAATGCGTATGAATAGTTCCAGTTCACCACTGAAATCATGACCGCTCTGCCAGCAGGCGGATACAAGGTTCCCCCTGGCGGAAACCAGTTCCGGGTCTCTCAGTCCGGCAAGTATGAATGGCACGGCGGCCGCATCCTTGATATCGGCAATGAACCTGACAAGTTCCCTTTCAACGGTTTCTCCCGGGGTTCTGTTCAGGAGTTTCAGTAATTCAGGGATGTACTGTATGTTGCCGGCGGACCGAAGGTTCTGCAAGGCCTTCAGAATGATGTTTTCGTCATCTGACCGGAGATCCCGGATAATCAGGGCATCCAGCTTTTTCTTCTTGCTGTTTTTATCTTCTGCCATGTTCTTCAAGTTTCCGCGCGGCTTCAAAGGAACCCAGCCTGGCTGCCTGTTCCCAGTCCCTGATCGCTCCTTCCCGTTCATTCATGTTCCAGCGTACCAGTCCCTTCATGTACCACGTTTCATGGTCATCGGGGTCCAGGTCCAGCGCCATTCCGAAATCGTTCAGCGCATACCTGTAGGTTTTGGTTGCCAGGTATGTTTTCCCCCTGGCTGCGAAAAACCGGGGATCCCCTTTGTCGAGCCTGAGGCAGGCATTGAACTGTGCCAGGGCATCGAGGTGCTTCCCCGATTCATAACAGATTTGCCCGCTAAGAAAACGGGCCCCGGCATCGTCGGGGAAATAATCAAGATAACGTGCCAGGTAATTATCAGCCTTGCCGGGCTGACCGGCCCTGTGATACACTTTTCCGATCTCCATAAGCATTTCCAGCTTTTCAGGCTCCATCCTGTATGCCTTTTCCATGTCGGCGATCGCCCTGTCATATTTTTTCTGAGCGATGTATGCCCTGGCCCTCCCGTAAAGCCTTGACACTGGGGTGGAACCGGTTTCCATGGCCAGCGTGTATGCCTGGACGGATGCCTGGAACTGTCCCATTTCAAAAAGGACATCCCCCCGGGCTTCATAGAGATCACCTTGATCCGGTATCTCACCCAGGCCCGAGTCGATACGCTCCAGGGCCTGCAGGTATTCTCCACTGCCCGCCAGGTAACGGATCTCCTGGAGTAGTTCCTCTTCCCCAGTGTACCAGGTGCCTTTCCATAAGGCCTTCCATTCCGGGCTCATTTCAACGGGCGTAAATGCATCATCCAGCAGGATGCTGTGGTAGGGGAGCTTATATGGCGAGCGGAGGTGACGTTCGAGATGCCGAACCGTTTCTGCGGCATTGCCAAACGAGGCATAGATTGAGGCCGATAAATAGCTGCCCATTCCGGGCTCGGCTGCTTCCAGCCTTTCCAGGTAGTCCAGAGCTGCCCGGGAATCTCCCGAGCAGTGGCAGACCTCCGCCATTTTAAGAAGGCAATCCGGGTTGTCCGGGTCATGGCCGAGCGCTTCATCGAGATGATCCCTGGCCTCCTGGTATGCCTGCCTTTCTGTTAAAGCAACGGCCTGCAGGTAATGTTCCTTTACCTGGGCCGTGCCGGGAAGCCACACCAGCATGGTCATCAGGGCCATCATGACCGGGTATAAGATCCTGTTCAGGCTCATTTGTTTTTTATTCATCCGCTTGATTAACGGCATCTGCCTCGGTAAATACATAAATAAATCCGACTACATTCCTGACCGCCAGTCCGGTTAGCCGGTTCTCGTAAACATCGCATACATAATAGTACACGCCCGGGGGGACAAGCTGGTTGGTATTCATCCGTTTGCCGTCCCAGTTTATGTCCGGGTTCTCGGTTTTATAGACCAGGGTTCCCCAGCGGTTATAGATCTTCATGTCAATACGTTCCACAAAGGAATAATTGCCGGGCCTGTAATAATCGTTTATCCCGTCCCCGTTCGGAGTGAAAACATTGGGCAGTTTGTAATCGATGCAATTATCCACCGAGTCATATGCAAAAACACTCTCGTTCCTGAAGGAATCCACCGCCGTCACTGCATATACACCGGCCAGGCTGACAGGCAGTTCGTGGAGATAAGTGGTATCGCCTGGGGAGAGGGTGCTGTCTATCAGCTGCAGTTCCGTCTCCAGGCGCGGGGCATAGTAAATATTGTATTTAACCACGTCGTCGGCGCAGGTATGGTTGGGATTGGTCCAGGTCAGCAGGTTGTAATTGCTGTCGCATACGGACACCACTTCCAGGTCCGGGGGACAGGGAGCAACCTCGTCCACAGGCGTTCCGCATCCCATATGGGTAAAATTCTCTGCGGTGTAGTTGATCCCGCCGATATTACGCCAGCCTATGGTCTTCACCCTGTAACATACCATCCGTCCGTTTGCCAGTCCCTCATGAAGAAATTCGGACTCGGTCGAATATCCAATGGAATCAAATGTCAGGTCCACCGGATCCTGCCGGTAGATTATAAACTGATCGTTTACCCAGGGAGTATTCTTCCGCACGCTGATCAGGTTGGCATTATCCATGCCCTCTACCTCGAGCCAGGTGGAGGATACGATCTCCTGCCTTCCGATAAGGAAGCGGTTTCCGGGTTCGTCATTGTATAATTCAAGCTTGTAGGAATACGGATAGTCCTCCGTGTTCAGGGAAGCATCCAGGTAAACCGTGTCGTTCAGGTCAGAGGTTGTAAAGGAATGGATCTGCTGCAGGTTGGTGCCATGGGCATCCAGGTCAGAGCGGTACAGGATATACTCGAAGGGCCCGGGGGCAGGGATGGTATCGAGGCCGGTGGGCCTGGCCCAGGTGATAAGGATCTCTCCCCGGAGACCCACACTGTCCACGCTGGCCTGCAGAACTGCCGGTGTGCCCGGAATAAGCACATCGCATACTTCTTCGGACGGGTACCCGGGTGTTCCACCTTCGAAGATGGCTACTACCATATAGCAGTATTCCGTTCCCTGTACAAGTCCCCCTCCACCATTATCATCCTGGTAGACCGTACTTTCCCTTCCCGTAACAAAATCGATCAGGGAATAAGCCTCGTTCCCCGGAAGGCCGTTACTGCATGAATCGGGTATGTATCCCGTACGGCCGGTATGGCGGTAGATCTCGTAACCTTCAATATTCGGGCATCCGGGCGCCTCCCATTCAAGGTTAATGGCAGTTGCGGTCGCGGTTGAGGAGAGGTTTTCGGGAGGGGGACCGATAACCTTAACATGGAAATTGCTGATATCGACAAGCTTTAGTCTCGGATGATCATCTTCCGCCTTGATGATTATATTATAGGGCTGGTGCCTGACATGGCTGCATTCGGTTCTCCATGTGAATCTTGAGACGGTGAATCCCCTTCCCGCGACCAGGTTGTCGAATGAGGCGGGATTTTCAATTTCGAATGGCCCTCCCGTGGCATATTGTACGATCCAGTCTGAATCGGGATCCGTGCTCTTAATATCGTAGAGGATAAACTCGCCTGCTTCCACGCAGAAATCCCGCAGGGGCATATTGACGGGGGGACGGTTGTCCGTGCTGTATACCTCGATCTGCATATCCCGGGCTATGCTTCCGATCTTGACCTTCCTTCTCCATTCCTCTATCTCGATGGCAATATTGTAGATTCCCGTATCCACCGGGGCGTCCCAGACAAGGTCACCGGTAATATCATCAATATACAGGGTATCGCTGGACAGCGGCAGGGTATAGTCCTCAATGGGCTTGCCGTCTTCTTCGGTACAGACCGTCATTTTATAGGATATACTGTCACCGTCCGGGTCGAATGCTGCCGGGTTGTGTACAAATATCTGTCCCACAGCAGCCTTGTCGATCGGGGGATTCAGCAGTACCGGCGTACTGTTGTGCCCTATTCCCGGGTTGATGGCAATGGTCGTTTTGACCGAGAAGATAACATTAACCGAATTGGGAATGTTGAGCACTCCGTAATTACGGTTCGGGTCCTGAACCACAATCGTATATGTGCCCGGACCCGGGAAGGTGTGGACTGCCTCGTACCTGTTCCAGAAGTAAAGGTTGGGAAGGGTTATCTTGCTTATCCTTGGGGCGTTGCTGATCGTACCGTCACCCCACATGATGTCAAGTTCGGAACGGTCGGCGGCCGACCTGGAATAGGTGAAGGTCTGTATCAGTATGCTGTAAGTAAAGTCGTTGATCTGTGTCAGGGTGATCTCTCCAGCACGGTTATGGGTCGCTTTCACGGAATATACAGTGAAAAAACCGATAAAGCATATGATGACGAACTTTCTCAACAAAAGGTATCTTATTTAATATTTAATGTCAATTCGGTGTTTTTATTGTTCAAGCGGTAGCCATTTTGTGTCTGATCGTAGGAAATTATTATCAGGTTGGTCTGATCGTTAAAAGTCTCCAGCATCAGCGTATTCCTGATTTTCAGTTTTCGTATCCTGTCTCCGTGCTCATACCTGTAATGCAGCCAGATCGCCTCTTCGTTGAGACGGGTGTCCATAAAGCGGATGTCCGCAGTATCCTTTCCGTTGATTTCCAGTTTTAGAGCTTCTCCGATATACCGGTTCACTGTTTCCATCTGTCCATCCGGGGACTCCTGTTCTGTTATGCGGAGCTGGACCGAATAGTTGTGAAGGATCAGGTCCTGGAAATCATCTGCAAATATTTTTACAGACAGGTCCACCGTTCCTATGCCGGGATCCAGATCTATATTGGTAATGGTAACATGGACCGGATGGTACCAGGAAGCAAGGAGCAGTAAACACAGTATTCCCGCAATTCTCATCATAAAATCTCCTCTTCTGCAGGGGAACAAAGCAAAATTACAATAATTTTGTTTCTCCAGACGAAGTACATGACAACATTCGGATTATATCTTTCACTCGGATTTGAACATATTTCAGATCTTGCCGGATATGACCATATCCTGTTCCTTGCGGCACTCTGTGCCGTTTATGGCCTTAAGCAGTGGAAACGGGTGCTAATCCTTGTGACGGCCTTTACCGCTGGGCACACCATGACCCTGGCACTGGCCACCCTCAGGGTGTTCAGGGTACCCACAAGCCTGATCGAATTCCTGATCCCGGTAACGATCTTTGTCACAGGCATCTGGAACGTGATCCAGAGAGGGGACAGGGTGGAAAAGACATCTCACCGTTTCAAGTATGCATGCGCCCTGTTCTTCGGGCTGATCCACGGGATGGGTTTTTCCAATTACCTGCGGAGTCTCCTGGGCTCAGAGGACAGCCTGCTGATGCCGTTGTTTTCTTTTAACCTGGGACTCGAAATGGGCCAGGTCATGATCGTCCTGATAGTCCTGCTGCTGTCCTTCCTGCTGGTTGATGTCCTGGGAATGAAACGACGGGAATGGAACCTGCTGTTATCCGGTGCAGCCCTTGGTGTTTCCCTGATCCTCTGTATCGAGCGATGGCCTGGATAAGCAATGCCCGGTCCCTTATCCATATGAATTAATTTGTTAAATTCATGCTGTCTTGAACTGGGACCCGCTTATAAAGGATTTCGGGATCTTTCTGAAGCTTGAAAAATCCCTATCGGCCCATTCCATCGAAGCTTATACGAGGGATGTCGAAAAACTTGTCGGTTTCCTTGATATCCGGGAATACGATCTTGCCCCTTCCGGGATTGAACTGGAACACCTTACGGAATTCCTGGCCTGGATAAATGAGATCGGGCTCGGTGCACGCTCCCAGGCGAGGCTGGTTTCGGGCATAAAATCCTTTTTTAAATACCTCCTGCTTGAAGATATTCTTGAAACTGATCCCACAAGCCTGCTGGAGGTGCCCAGGATCGGCCGCAAACTCCCGGAAGTACTGAGCATTGCAGAAATTGACAGCATGCTCGCCGAATTCGATCTTTCGAGGCCGGCGGACAGGAGGGACAGGGCGATGCTTGAGGTTTTGTACAGCTGCGGACTGCGGGTAACGGAACTGGTCGATCTCCGCCTGTCACATGTCTATTTCGATAAGGGCTTTGTCAGGATAACAGGGAAGGGGAACAAGGAACGCCTGGTACCGATCGGTAAAACGGCCATCAGGGAGATAAGGAATTACCTGCCGGACAGGAACTCCCTTCCGCTGATCGAGAAGGGGCATGAGGATATACTGTTCCTGAACCGCAGGGGGCGAAAACTGAGCAGGGTCCATGTCTTCACGGTCATCAAGGACCTTGCGGCATCGGCAGGCATTCGGAAGAATATCAGTCCCCATACATTCCGCCACTCCTTCGCCACTCACCTGATCGACGGGGGGGCAGACCTGAGGGCAGTCCAGGAAATGCTGGGCCATGAATCCATCCTGACCACGGAAATATATACGCATCTCGACCGGCAGTACCTCAGGGATGCAATCCTCCGATTCCACCCGAGATCGGGGCATTAGTCCACCAGAACCGGGGCATCAGAGGTTTTCACAAAGCCTGGTTACATCCTGTAAATACTACTCAGATTGCAGCATTTCTGCGCACCGAGAATTCACCCTGATTTTAAGCTAATTTAGATTTGATTTAAGCATTTTTTAAATACATTTGTACTCTTAAAATTTCAGGGTATTAATCAATTGAATTATAAAAACTTAAAAAACAATGTCCAACGTTAAACGAGTCTATACATTTGGAAATAAACAGGCCGAAGGTAAAGCCGATATGAAGAGCCTTCTGGGTGGTAAAGGAGCCAACCTGGCAGAGATGAACCTTATCGGGGTTCCCGTTCCTCCTGGTTTCACAATCACCACGGATGTTTGTACAGAATACAACCAGCTTGGCAAGGAAGAAGTCATTACACTGATCAGTGCAGAAGTCGAAGATGCAATGAAAAATGTTGAAGTCCTGATGAACTCTAAGTTCGGGGACAGCGAAAATCCCTGCCTGGTTTCCGTTCGTTCAGGTGCACGTGCTTCCATGCCTGGTATGATGGATACCATTCTTAACCTGGGACTGAATGACGAGGTTGTGGAGGGACTGGCAAAGAAGACCGGCAATGCACGCTTTGCATGGGACTCCTACCGCCGCTTTATCCAGATGTTCGGTGATGTTGTCATGGGAATGAAACCCGAATCAAAAGAAGACAACGATCCTTTCGAGGAGATCATTGAGGAGCTTAAGGAAGAGAAGGGGGTTGAGAACGATACCGATCTTACTACCGATGACCTGAAGGAAATGGTAGCAAGGTTCAAGTCTGCCGTTAAGGCTCAGACCGGTAAAGATTTCCCGACCGATGCGTGGGAACAGCTCTGGGGATCCGTTGCAGCCGTTTTTGACAGCTGGATGAATCCGCGGGCCGATTATTACAGGAAACTTAACAATATCCCCGAAGAATGGGGTACCGCCGTGAATGTACAGGCCATGGTATTCGGCAATATGGGTGATACATCCGGAACCGGTGTAGCCTTTACCCGTGATGCAGCAACCGGTGAAAATCTTTTCAACGGTGAATACCTGATCAATGCCCAGGGTGAGGATGTCGTGGCCGGGATCAGGACTCCCCGTCAGATCACCATGGAAGGATCCAAGCGCTGGGCAGTTCTTGCCCAGGTAAGTGAAGAGGAAAGATTTGCAGAATATACCTCCCTCGAAGAGGAAATGCCTGAGATTTACAGGGAACTTTATGATACACAGAATAAACTGGAGGCCCATTATAAGGATATGCAGGACCTGGAATTCACCATCCAGGAAGGCAAACTCTGGCTGCTTCAGACAAGGAACGGAAAACGTACAGGAGCCTCCATGGTTAAGATAGCCATCGACCTCCTGGAAGAAGGAATGCTGGATGAAAAAGAAGCACTCCTGCGCGTTGAGCCCAATAAACTGGATGAACTTCTCCATCCCGTATTTGATGGTGACGCAATAACCGCAGCCAGGGTACTTGCCAAGGGACTGCCGGCCTCTCCCGGTGCTGCCACCGGGCAGATCGTTTTTTTTGCTGATGAGGCGGAGGAGTGGGTGGAATCAGGCAAACAGGTTGTACTCGTTCGTGTTGAAACATCCCCGGAAGACCTTCGGGGAATGAACGTTGCCAAGGGAATTCTCACAGCACGCGGTGGAATGACATCACATGCTGCCGTAGTTGCCCGCGGAATGGGTAAGTGCTGTGTTTCAGG
>CBFDEE010000037.1:0-12057 GCA_965603745.1 uncultured Bacteroides sp.
AACCGTCTCTGCTTTCTGCCTGCGGCAGAAAAAGGTTCCTTGTTTAACTATTCCTTATCTTAAAAATTACCTGGTGTTCTCGCTGTTGAACCGGTCAAGGACTTCGATGGTATGGTGCAGCAGTGAAGTATCGCCGGGCAGCCCATGGCCCGGCACCACCGTTTCACACAAGGGAAATTTCCGGACAACTTTCCTGACACTCAGGGGCCACTCGGCCATATTTGCATGTTCAATGAATCCGGGACGCTGTCTCTCCAAGGAAAGGATCATGCAACCCCCGAAAAGAACCTGCCTCTCATGCAGGAATACCACGGTGTTATCTGCCGTATGGGATTCACCAGGGTAAAAAACCTCAAACTTCTCTCCGCCGATTTCCAGGTGCAGTCCCTCCTTAATGGGAAACAACCTGTTGGGAGGGAGCAGGTCAAGTTCCTGGTATGACCTGAAATATCTCTGATCCTCCAGGTCCCTTGTTGATTCCAGCAGCAATTCCTTCAATTCATTCCCGCGACCGAGGATAAGATTTGCCGTAAGGTCCGGACCGTAAATATCGATGTTGAGTGACCGCAGGTATTCGTTCCCCCCGAGGTTGTCCTGGTGCCATCCGGTATTGATGGCGCATAGTTCAAGTTTCCCGAAACGGTTTTCTGCCCAGTCAAGCAATGCCATTGTACCGGAGGTTTCATGGGGAGTGTCGATAAGTACTCCCTGATGACCGGGCAAGTGGACAAAAAGGCTGTTGCTGCCATACCGGGGGAAAGTGTGCCTTACCAGGAAGACATTCTCACATAAAGGGGTAATGGTAAGGTCCCCGGAAACCTGCATGCTTTCCTGGCCCGGGACGGCCAGAATTGGAAGGAATAATAAAGCGGCGATAAAATATTTTTTCATTTTGATATACAGGATTTAGCTCAGAGATGCATCGATTGCACCTGCCACATCATGGATGAGATCATGCCCAATGATAAGGGGAGGCATGAACCGCAACACATTTGATTTTATTCCGCAGAGCATATGGTTTTTTAAAAGGTGCTGATGGACATGATCTGCCTGTTCTGCATTCCTGAACTCAAGGGCAAGCATAAGTCCTTGTCCTCTTACTTCCTTGATCTCGTTGTGTTTAAGGCAGGTGTTTTTAAGTAATGATTTAAACAGGATGCCTTTTTCCTCCGTTTCCTGCACAAGGCCTGTCCTGTCTATTTCCTTAATGACCTCCAGGGATACCGCACATCCCAGGGGATCATTCTGGTGTGACTGGGCGTAGCGGAAAGGGTTGTTCTCAAAGGCCTCAGAGAGATCCTTCTTCAGGGTGACTGCACTTATGGGGTACCCGTTCCCCATTCCCTTTCCGCAAACCACGATATCCGGTTGCAGTCGGTAATGTTCAAATCCGAACCACTTTCCCGTGCGCCCAAAGCCGGTTGTGACCTCATCGATAATAATAAGGCTGCCTGCGGATCTGGCCTTTATAACAAGAGATGCAATAAACTCTGAGGAAGGGAAACGGATCATTCCCCATGCAGTGCCGGGCTCAAAAACAAATGCAGCGGTCTTGGTAAAATCGCTTGAGGCAAGCTTTTCGTAATCATTGTTCCGTATATTCACCAGGTCCCGGTTATGCTTTGCCATCGATCCGTGTCCATAGGCACTCAGGTAGCTGTCATCGATTTTACATATGACATTTCGCCCGGTCAGGTGCCTGGCTATTGTGATTGCCAGGTCAACAGCTTCGGAACCGCTGCTGAGAAATACGGATTTACCCTCAAAGAACATAAGTTTTTTCAGTAGCACCTTTGACAACTGCCCGGGAAGAGGACTCTGTACCTGGTAGCCAAGATGGATGCTTCTGTCAAGCTGGCGCTGAAGAGCCCTGTTGATCCGTTTGTGATTATGTCCCAGGTTCATGCACCATACACCGGATTCAAGGTCCAGGTACCGCTTACCATCCCTGTTATAAAGATAACATCCTTCGCTTTTTACTATGTGGATGCCGCCGGCATCATACAGGGGTAAAATATGGGTCATCATTTATTCAATTACACATTCAGCTTCAATTTCAACCATCCATTCGGGGTTGATCAGTCCCGAAACTTCGATAAAGGTGCTTGCCGGTTGAATATCCCCGAAAAATTCCCCGTGTGCCCTGCCGGCTTCTTTCCAGGTATTCCGGTTTGTTAGATAAACCCGGGTGCGGACAACATCTTCCAGATTACCTCCGCCTTCGAGGATGGCATTTTTAATTATCTGCAGGCAGTGTGAAGTCTGCCGGTATACATCGCCGGGGAATGCGGTTGTACCATCTTCGGCTATGGGCGCTGTCCCGGAAACCAGGATACGGTTGCCGATACGAACGGCACGTGCAAATCCTATCGGTTTTTCAAAGGGGGACCCGGAACTGATTTTTTTTCTTTTCATAGATGCTGCCGCGGTGCTTATTTCTTTCTGGCAATGTAGGCCGTGAAATAAAAATCATCATAGCCATCTTTTCCTTCGAAGGTAAGGAAATTCAACTGCTTCAGGATCTCGAACCCGGATTCCCGGCAAAGGGAATGCGTGAAACTGTCACTGTGCCTGTACATGTATAACCCGGACTCAGGGTGTTTTGAACGGGAAATTTCCGGATTCTTGGTCTTCCGGAACGACCCGGATTTTTCCGGAATCATCTCATCGAAGGTAAAACCAAAAACACCATTTTTTTTAAGGACGCGGTCACCAGTTTCCAGGAACTCAAACATAAGCCCGAAAAGAACAGCAGGCCCGTGATAGGATTGCTTCTCCACCCCCAGGTCATACTCCCGGGCGTACTGTTCAGCCATTTGAAGGTATTTATTCATGATCCGGATTAAGAAATTTAACCTGGATTATCCCTGGTAATTTTATTAATGAGTTGTTATGCAAACCGGTTTCCACTCCTATCAAATGTAATTAAATTTCCGGCAAATAGCGAGCTCATTTCAGACGGATCCTCATGAGAAACATATGGGCTGTCATATATAAATAAGCACCATCGGTATCCAGCGTACAGTTCGATGTCAGCTGTCCCGTGAGAATGTTTCCAAGGTGGTTTCCTTCCGGGTCGAATACCAGGACTCCCCCGGGACCGGAGGCAAAAATGATACCGTCCTGGCGGACTGCCAGCCCGTCAGGGGATCCTTGCCTGTGCTTTTTAATTTCGCTGGCATCAAAAAAGACCCTGCCCCCGTAAAGGGAGCCATCATCTGCAATCCGGTACTCATACCAGCTTGCATCACTGCCCGAGGAAGCTACATACAGTCTTGTTTCATCGGGAGAGAGTCCAATGCCGTTCGGGGCCGGGATGGAATCTATCAGAAGGCTGACCAATCCGTCCGGAGACATTTTGTAAACTCCCGCGAAATCGATTTCCCGTTTCGGGTCCGTCCATTTCATTTCCATTCCGTAGGCGGGATCGGTGAAGAACAGGTCCCCCTTGTTGTTGTATACTCCATCGTTCGGGGAGTTGAATCGTTTTCCATCCCAGTCGGCAGCAAGAGGGATAAATACCGGGACAGGCTCATTCAGCGGCGCATCCATCCGGGCCATCCTGCGGTCTCCATGCTGGCACAGGACCAGCTGGCCGGCGGGATCAAGCAGAAGGCCGTTTGACCCGGTTTCTCCTCCTCTATGTATTGTGTCTGTATATCCGGATGGTTTAAGGTACAGGTTCAGACCATGCGTTTCAGTCCACTGAAATACAGCATTTTGAGGAATATCTGAAAAAAGAAGCGCGTTAAGTCCGGGGACCCAGAGGGGGCCTTCTGACCAGAAGAAACTGTCGGCTATTATCTCCGGCCGGACACCCGGTCTGATAATGTCATCCATCGCGGGACTTATTTTTTCCACCGAACCGCTCAGCGTGTAAGGGCCTGAAGCCGGCTGTTTGTTTTTACAGGAATACAATGCCAGGCCTCCCAGCAGAAGGATCAGACATATTGATTTTGTTTTCATGGCATGAATGTGTTGGTTATGATAAAAACATATCGACAAGATCAACGATCTTAGGAGCAATAGCGAAAGCCTTACTGAAATCATGTTGCCGGGTGAATTCATTCTCAACGATGATACAGTCGATACCAGCTGCGACTGCTGAACGGAGTCCCCTCCCGGAATCTTCGATCACCACTGCCTCATGGGGTTCTGCGCCGAACTTATTCAGAGCGGACAGGTAAGGCTCCGGGCTAGGTTTCGCTTTAATGTAATCCTCTACCGTCAGAATAAAGTTCATATACCCGGTAATTGACCTTTCCCGATGGATCAGGTCGAAGTCTTTGCGTTTGGAGGTGGTGACGATAGCCATGGAAAAACATCCCTTAAGTGACCGGAGGGTCTTTTCCACTCCCGGGATCTCAATATCTTCCCGTATAAGGTATTCCTGGTAATATGCATTCCTCCTGTCCTTCTGCTTCTGAATCACATCCCCGGGTATGCCTTTCCCGGAAGCCAGCAGCCAGAGGCTCTTGCCGTCCTGCATAAAATCAAGGTAAAGGCCTTTATCAAAGAAAACATCCAGTTCAGCAAGGGCTTTGCGCGTCGCCTCGTAGTACCATTTTTCGGTGTCGACAAGAACACCGTCATGGTCCCATAAAATGTATTTTTTCTTTTTAAGATCCGGCATCGGGCTTTATGGTGAGTTCTTGTTCCAGTAAGCTGAAAAATTCCTTGCGGGAATATTTTTCATTCCAGGGCTCATGCCCGCACTTTTCAAGCAATCTGAACCTCAGGTTCGGGATCCTTCCCTGCAGGGGGACCAATACCCCTTCTGCAGGATGCGGGTCATGCTCGCCGTGGATGGCAAGTACCGGGCAACGGATCTTACCTGCTATCTCAAGCAGTTCCCCGCTCGTTCTTAAGCGTTCTGCCTCTGCCCAGACGGAGATGTAATGGCTGTAATTAAAGCGGATATGCCCGGTGTTCATTGCTGCCGGGGCATAGGCATCTGCCGTTCTTAATATACCGGCGATTTCGGCAAATGCATCATGCGCAGTATTATCCGGCTTTTCAATTTTTGCCAGCAGGGATTCAAACCTTTCCCTGTCCGCCTGCTTCATCCGGCCGATCCTGGTTTCCATGATGCCGTTGACATAACGGTTTTCAAAAGGTGCGGATGAAAGCAGGATGAGTTTCCCGGCCATTCCGGGATGATGGGCGGCAAAAATCATAGAAAGCCATGCACCCCAGGAATGACCGATGATAGTGACAGGAATTTCGGCCTGCCCGGAGACGATCGCATGAAGTTCCCGAAGAAGTTCCCGGATGGTATCCCTGGTCTGGTATGCATCTATTATCCCGGTGATTCCGGATAATTCACCGGCCAGGGGAGCCAGGTAACCGGCTGCTCCGGGTCCCCCGTGCACCAGTACAGTCCGGTAAGGAGGGGAACCATACAACCTGTAACTTGATTCATCGGGGATCATGTATAATGGCTGCTGATCAGGAATATATTAAGGTTTGGGCCTGTAGCGTTCCCTGTCGGCAAAATAATCCATGACGAATGTCTTAACTTTAAAAACTGCGGAGTGAGGGACTCCGTCAGGGATAAAATACCTGTCTCCTTTCCGGTAGGTTTTCGTTTCTCCTCCGATGGTGAGCTGCATTTCTCCGTCAAATACAAATCCCCACTGGGCTCCGTGTTTATGTTCGGGAACTTCCCCAATGGCTTCGATTTCAAAAAAGACGATCTGGTGATCCGCCGATTGAGAAAGCCATCCACTGACCCCCTCAAAGGGAATATCGGCTTCAGGGAGATTTGTAATCATTTCAGGATATACCGGGCTCATGACAGGATGTTATATGAAGGGATGATTTTATGTAAATCAAGCTCAAGGTATTCGGAGGCCGCTTCAAGAGTTGAAACGACAAAGATCTCATGTTTTGATATGACGATATCCTGGTATACAAGCGAGAGAGCCGTAGCGGAGGGCTCAGATACAAGAAAAACCCAGCGGGCATGGGAATAATCACTGTCAACCACAAACCTGGCAATTTCAATTGCCTGTTCAGGCTTAAAGTCAAGGACAGCTTCACGGATGTCTACAAGTCCCACATAATCCTTGGAAAAATCCTCATGAGCAGCGACCTCATTGTAAAAATTCATAAGGGTTTCAAAATCGGATCCCGTGGTCCAAGTATGAATAAACTTGTGCTCCGGATAGATTTTAAAAAAGTTCATCTTGCACTTTGTTTATCCCGTAAATATTGAAATATCAAGCGCCCCAGCCTGGTGCTTTCCTGTACAAGCTCACAGCTTCCAGGCCATAACCACTCTGAATGATGTAAGTGTTCAGCAAAGTGCCTGGTCTTTACATCGCAGTGGTTATCAAATGAGTAATGAAAGATAGGAAATATATGGATTAGATGCATAATCATTGATCAGAATTCATAACTGATCCCCAGCCGGAGATTCACAGGATTACCCGGTGTAAAATGCAATTCAGAAACCGGTTCAGATTCATGGGAAAGCCTGGATTCCGTATCAAACTGCGCTTCGTTCCATTCCTTACCGGTAAGGTTTTCCACCTGCCCGTAAATTCTGAATCCCCTGATCCGATAGGCCAGGGAAAGGTTAAGCAGAAAATGGCCCTCCGCCATTATGGTATTGTTTTCATTTGCGGGACGGTCTCCTACATAGCGGTAACGCAGTGCTCCCTCAAAACCGCCGGGGTGTAGAAAATTAATTCCACCCTGCGAAGTAAGCCGTGGAGCCAGGGAAATATGGTTGGATCCGGCCGGTTCATGAAGGTATTTTCCATCTGCAAAATTAAAATCGACATCGGTCCAGATCAAGGAACTCAGCTGAATCCTGATCTCAGCATCAAGGCCGAGCCTGCGTGTTTCTCCGCTGGCTTCCTTCCTTCCTTCATCCCCGACGAATACGAGTTCCTCTTCCAAATGAAGGCACCACAGGGCCAGGCTGGCCAGGATGGTTTTCCCGGGACTGAAACGTGCTCCGATTTCCGTACCGCTTGCCCGTGGCAGGGTTTTTATCCCGGAATGCAGCGGATCCAGGTTTCTCTCTCTCAGTACCTGTTCCACCTCAGAAGCGGAAGCATTTCTCATTGTATACCTGATATCATCGATCTTCTTTGCAATAACGACATCCCTGGCGTCATTTGAATGGAATCCCGTTCCACCGTTGAGGTATATATCAATATTCCTGCCTGGGCTCAGTACAAGATTGAACTTCGGACTGAGTATGGCTGATTTAGCATAACCAGAGGCATGCGGCAGATCATTGCCGGTAAATCCTGGATTGTCGAGATGATCCGTTACATCGAATGTAAAATAATCACCCCTGAGTCCCACCTGAAACCTTACAAAGCGGTTGAAAACAAGGTCCTCCTCAAGCCAGAAAGCCATATTGGACTCCTGTATAAAATCGTCAGTCTGGACCGCGTTTCTGATGCGCAGGGGACTATGCCATAGACTGAGACCGACCCGGTCACCCCTGAAAGAGCCTCCTATTTTTGTATGGGTGCGGACGGTACCAAGACTTTTTCGCATACTGTACCGGGTGTTGATCCCGTATAAGGTACGATGGTCTGTCTGTTCGATCATATCGCCGTTAATACTGTCCTCAGTTTTTTTATGGCCAGTCCCGCGTAGAACCGGGTTTCGAAATCCTCATCATCCAGCACCTTTTCAAGGTACGGGATGGATTCAGGTGTGCCGTACTCCATCAGGATCATCACAGCCTTCAGCCGCACCCTTTGATGGGCATCATTCAGGGATTGGTGAACATATTCGAGAGTGCCTGAGGGATCCACTTTATTCAGTGCCCCAAGGGCAGTTGATCTCGTCCACCAGCTTTCATCCTCGAGTCCCATGACAAGAACATCAAGGGCTTTCTCCGAGCCGGTTTTCCCAAGGGCTGTATATACCGCACTCCTTGAAACAGGCAGTGTATCTTGTGTAAGACAGGCCATCAGCGGGTCGATGGATTCATGGGATCCGATCTCTCCCAGTGCCCAGGCAGCCTCGTTCCTGACCCGTCCTACGGTGTCCTTCAGGGTTCGGACCAGAGGTCCAATGGCGGGCCCGGATTTGATTTTACCGAGTTCTAATGCTGCAAATTCACGATTTACTTCCCATTCATGATTCAATAACCCGATGAGGGGCCCGGCAGCAGCCTCTCCCATGGAGCCTAAACCATCAAAGTATTTATAGACATCACGGCGTACCTTTGTACGGTCGATTTTGGCCAGGAGCGAATCAATCGTTTCCCGTGGAGTTTCAGCAGTAACCAGACGGCCGGCTGAAGCGGATCCCCCGCTGAAATCCACCCAGAACAGGGATAATCCCATCAGGATACCTGTGTACAATAATATAATCCAGGCTACTTCCCTTCTCTTTTCCGGGCGCGGTTTTCCGGTGATCCACCTCTGGGGTACCTTCAGGAACCGGATCAGCCATTTCGGCAAGGGAAACAGGAAAGGTGTATTGTCCCTGTATTTTTCGTACTCCGTACCATGGGAATTCTTCATACGGATCTCTTCCAGCATGCATATCCCGATAATGATCATGGTCATGAGCAGCCAGGAAAGGCTGGAGGAGAATCCCCAGGATTTCTTCATCTGGTTTATTCCGGAGGAGAATATAACGAATCCATAACTCCAGATTATCCAGCCGAGATACTGGGGATGCCTTGAGATACGATAGATCCAGCCTGTGGCAACACCGGCTTTGCTGAACCTTGTCTGGAACCAGACCAGCACTCCCCAGACAAACAGAAAAGCTCCCAGTCCCATAAAGAACCACGCAAGGAAATCCTTTGCATACCAGTTAAAAAGTCCAAAGAACCAGATCAGGATACGAAATGGCAGGAAAGCAACCTGGCCGAGGTTCAGTATCTGGTCCGAGATATCCAGGAAGGGCAGCCAGCCAGTACGCAGAATTCCCAGTCCCGCAAGAAAAAACATGCTCAGGGCAAACTGGCCGAATACCGGAAGGAACAAAGCCAGTGCGCCTGCCCAGGCCCAGCCTGATTTTCGGGTCAGGAACCCGAGTACGATAAGCACTGCTATAACCGCAAGGCTGATATAACCGATCAGGCGCAGGTTCAGGGCACTGATATACATATACATCATGCTTTTGTGCTGTTCATCCTGTCCATGATCGAAACCGGGGAAACCTATATTATCCTGCAATACACGATCGAGTAATGCTGGCAGTTCGGTGAAGGCAAACATAAGTGCCAGCGAGAAAACCAGTGCAAGAAGGAAGAGAGCGGAGTTTTTCAGGAATGTTTTTTTCATGATTAATGAGTTTGTTGAATATTTTAACAATACCAGGACCCTTTACGGGAAATGATTTGACTTACAGATGCATCTTCCGGTCCGATTCCATAAAATAGCTGAAAGCTTGCTACTCCTGCAGTATTTCATTGATCAGCTCCCAAGTGTGTGGTTTTTGCCGGTACAATATGGTTAAGCGGTATGTATTTCTGGAACCGGTAACGGCCGTGGAGGTCCTTCCTGCATTTTGCACCTGAAATAATGATCACCGTTTCCGGATCATTTTCGGATGCAGGGAGCTCCGGGACGGATGCAGGAACTACCGCGAAGGATGCTGAAATAATAATAAGTGCTGAGAGGATCCACTGCATACCGTCATCACCCCTTGTGGTTTGTTAATAATGACGCTAAATATACCAAAAACGGAAATAATACTGAATACCATGAAGACAGGTAATATCATATCTTTGAAAGGAAATCGAACTTCATGGTTTTTCATACCGGTCAGAGAATCAGGATTCTTGCGGGCATGCTGTTTTTTATCAGTGGCATACTGATTTGTGACAGGGCCACCGGGTATGCAGATGAACAGGAAAATGATTCCACGGTTTACTATATTGACCTCTCGCATTTATTATCCGTCCGGTTCTATCCCCTTGCCAAGTTCAATACCCTGGAAGTTAAGGGAGCCAGCCAGAAGATCTCCATGAAACCGCATGGGGCGGGTAGTGTAGGACTGGGATTTAATTACCGGTATCTTGGCCTTGGTGTATCGGTCGGACTGCCTGCTTCTTCGGAAGACAACTACATTTACGGGAGAACCAGGCGTTTCGATTTCCAGGCCAGTTATTATGGCCGGAAACTGGCAGCCGACGGATTTATCCAGAAGTATTCCGGGTATTATCTTTCCAATCCCGAAGAACTGGCCTCATGGAATGAACCCTATTACCCCCATTCCGAGGATATCCGTGTGTTTTCGCTTGGCGGGACGGCTTACTATATATTCAATTCCGAAAAGTTCTCCTATAAGGCTGCGTACCTGCGTACCCAGATACAGAAGAAAAGTGCGGGCAGTTTCATGGCCGGGATCTATGCATTCTACGACGAGGTAAGCTCGAAGGATGGCCTCATCCCCGAATCCATGCCGGCATCTGCCCGGGCCCAGGTAGATATCAGGGATTTTGAGGCTTATTCCATGGGACTGAGCTGCGGATATATGTATACTTTCGTGATCCGAGGAAATTTTTTCCTGAACCTGGGACTGGCACCGGGTATAGGATATAAACAGTTCGTACTGACGGCTCGTGACGGAAGCCAGCATTTTGTAAATACTTCCGGGGTGCTGCTTCAGATCCGCCTGGCCCTGGGATATGAATTCAAACGTTTTTACCTGGGAGCCCAGGCTGTATCCATAAACCGCAATCTGAATTTTGATGAATCCGAAGTGAATCTGGGGACCGGGCAGTTACGGTTCACCGTCGGAAAGCGATTCAATATTTCCAGGTAATAACACATAAACAAAGGGCCATCTTACATGCATCGAAGATGGCCCCTGGAAATACTGAAGATCTCAGTATTATTATTTTGGCACCAAGGGGAATTTGGCCATGATGGCCTGTACTGCCCGCGGAATACCCTGCTCCCTTGATGGATCGGTATCAGATATTACTTTAATGCTACTGCAGGCATTGATTAGGAATAATCCTACAAAGCCGAGTGAAACAATTACAATTCTCTTAATTTTCAAACTGTAAAATTTTCATTTCCTTAACCCTATTTCCCCCGGGCGGCAGTAGCTCCGGATATAGCGAGGAATACATAGATATACAATATGTATCCTGCACAAATCTAAATTTGGGATACGGGTTTATTTGCCGGCATGAAAACATCATTCTCAATCTTACCGGGCACTGCAGATCACCATTAGGGCTACTTATGATTTATCAGCTCCTCGATCTCCTGCAGGTGGAGTTTAAAATGGCGAAGGTAATCCACGATGCCCTCTTCCAGCGATATGAGCCGCGTCTCATTATAGTGCCACCGGTTTTCCCGTTTGGAAGGATCCACGTTATGGATGACGTGGATGATATGCAGGTTGGCAAACTTCCAGGTCTGCACGAGTAAATTCCAGTCCTCCTCCTGGTAATTCTGGATGGCGATCCACCGGTCCTTGTTGCCGTCGCTTGCATAATTGGGGAAGTGCAGGGGACTCTCACGGTACTGCAGATGTACAATCCGATTTTTCCATGGCATTTCATTTATGCATATTCTGATGATTGCAATTTATTTTGGTTTACTTATCCTGTCCCTGTTATGCGCGGAGGGATCCGAATACTTCTTTGTGGTATCGATGCTGCTGATCAGTACACCGGCACGGTTGCGGGCCAGCTTATGCAGGATCCTTCCGTCCGGACGGACCATAAATGCGGGGAAGCTGCTTTCCCTGCGGCTGGTATTGCTGCCGCTGATCCAGAGATGATTGTTGGCGGCATTTCCCCTGACGCTGCCCCATATAAGCGAGCCGAGTTCTTTTCCTTCCGATTCATACTCCCCGGGTGAGAGATTCCCGTCGTACCAGGACTGGAATATAAGCTTTACATCCAGGTGATAATATTCCCGGTATAATTCGGGATAACGCCATTCATGGCAGATCAGGAATCCGCAAGCAGTACCTTTAACCTTCACTACTACAGGCCTGTCGCCGGGAATATAATTCTTGAGTTCCGCTTCCCATGGCGGTCCCGCGAGAAGGCGCTTATCGTAACGATCTGCAATATTACCCCGGTCATCGATAACATATAGTGAATTA
>CBFDEE010000038.1:0-11981 GCA_965603745.1 uncultured Bacteroides sp.
CTGTCCGGTTGACCATATACGGTGCAGGAAGAGGAAAAAACAAAATGCTTTATGACGTTTATCTTCATGGCATTAAGCAGGTTTATTAGGGAGAGCAGGTTATTTTCATAATACATGAGTGGTTTCTCAACGGATTCCGGGACCGCCTTGTGTGCGGCGAAATGAATAGTAGCCCGGATTCCCGGATGCCTGGTAAAACAATCCAGTACTCCCTGGCTGTCGCAGAGGTCCAGTTTTTCAAAGAGCGGTCTCTGTCCGGTTATTTTTTCGATCCCGTCAAGGACCTCTATCCTCGAATTGGCCAGGTTGTCAATGATAAGTACCTCATAGCCTGAATCCAACAGTTCCACTGCGGTGTGAGAACCAATGTATCCCGTACCGCCCGTGACTACCACCAGGCCATTTTCTCTTTTTTCCATCACAGGCTCCAGTATATCATGTTGCTGATTTTATTCCTGTAGATACCTTTAATATCCATCAGGAGGGTATTCTCTGCGGCTATTGAATTAAAATATTCTTCCGTTAAACCGATGTATTCATCGTGGTTCACTGCGACCACAATAGCATCGTAAGGAGGTTTGACATCAGCGGCCAGTTCCAGCATATATTCTTCCCGGACCTCTTCGGGAGAAGCATTCGGATCGATAACATCCACCTTAATGCCGAAAGATTGAAATTCCCGGATCACATCGATGACTTTTGAATTGCGGATATCGCTTACGTTTTCTTTAAATGTAATGCCCATCACCAGGATGCGGCAGGACTGGATATCCTTTTTCAGGTGGACCAGTCTTTTAAGTCCCTGGTTAGCCACATATGAACCCATTCCATCGTTAATGTCCCTTCCCGAATTAATGATCCGGGCATGATGCCCGTAAATCATGGATTTATATGACAGGTAATATGGATCGACTCCGATGCAATGTCCGCCTACAAGGCCGGGAAAGAAATTCAGGAAATTCCACTTAGTGCCTGCCGCTTCAAGAACTTCGTGAGTGTTGATTTCCATCTTGTTGAAGATTATCGACAGCTCGTTCATAAAGGCGATGTTAATATCCCTCTGTGCGTTCTCGATGATCTTGGCGGCCTCGGCCACTTTAATAGAACTGGCCCTGTGAATGCCTGCTGTAATGATCAGTTCATACAGTTGTGATATAAGCTCTGCCGATTCCTCATCGCAGCCTGAGGTGATTTTTGTGATGGAGGTGAGGGTGTGCTTTTTATCTCCCGGATTTATTCTTTCAGGAGAAAAACCAACTTTGAACTGCTCAATGTATTTCAGTCCCGATTTCTGTTCCAGCAGGGGAACGCAATCTTCTTCGGTGCAGCCCGGGTAGACGGTTGATTCAAAAACAACATAATCGCCTTCCTCCAGGTATTCACCGACCGTATCACAGGCGCTCAGGAGTGGAGACAGGTCCGGTTGTTTATAATCATCGATGGGAGTCGGTACGGCTATGATATAAAAACTTGCGTCCGCCAGGTCAGCTTCATCTGAGGTGAATATGATGTCGCATCCATCAAAGGCATCCGGATCCATTTCATTGCTGGGATCTTTCCCTTCTTTCATCTTCTCAACCCGGTCCTGCTTGATGTCAAAGCCAACGACTTTTACTTTTTTGGCCAGTTCAAGCGCAATTGGCAGGCCAACATAACCAAGGCCGATCACGGCCAGTTTTTTCTTTCCTTCCAGTAAATCTGTTATCATCTGAATAATCTTAATTTATTTGTACAGGGGATGACAGTCCACTGTCTTTCCTGAAGGCTTCGAATTTCTAATATCGTAGACTACCTCGATGGACTTCTTTGATTCTTCCAGTCCAAAACCTTTTCCATCCAGGATTTGCCGGTATGTATCTGTATGGAGATCGGTAAATCCGTCGCTGAATTCGATCTCCTTGCCATCAATGGTAATACTTCGGAATGTTCGCTGTCCCTTCTTCCTGGCCTCATCCGGAAGGTCATTGTAATCAACGCTTAGATACCAGCGCACCCTGGCCTGTTCAAGTTCAAGGAATCCTGAAGCTTTATCACTCTCGAGCAGGTTGGTCACGTTTTTCCTGATATCCCCAAATATCCAGATCAGCATATCGAAAAAATGAATGCCAATGTTGGTGGCAATGCCACCGGATTTCTGAATGCTGCCCTTCCAGGAATAATGGTACCAGCTTCCCCTGCTGGTAATATAGGTCAGGTCAACATCATGGATCCTGTCCTTTGGACTGTCAAGGATTTTTTTCCTGAGTCTGGCTATAGAGGGATGAAGTCTGAGCTGGAGTACATTGTACACTTTCTTTCCGGTTTCCTTCTCGAACTCCGACAGCCCATCGTAGTTCCATGGATTCAGCACAAGCGGTTTTTCACAGATGGCATGAGCTCCGCTTCTCAGGGCAAACCGGATATGTGAATCGTGCAGGTAGTTGGGGGAACAGATACTGATAAAATCAACCCGCGTGCCATCTCTGCGGAGCTTGTCAATATGCCTGTCAAACCGCTCAAATTCAACGAAAAAATCGGCCTCCGGGAAATATGAATCAATGATCCCTACACTGTCGTTAATATCAAGGGCAGCCACCAGGCTGTTCCCGGTCTCCTTAATGGCCCTCAGATGCCTGACGGCAACATAGCCTCCAACTCCGATCAGTGCAAAATTATAAGTCATAGCCTGGTGACCCTTTCGTTTATTAATTCATACTTTTCTCCGCTTTCGGGGCAGACAGCCCGGTTATTCTTATCGAAATGAAGACGGTGTCCGAATTCACTCATCCAGCCAACCTGCTTCCCGGGATTCCCAATAACCAGGGCGTAGGATGGTACATCCCGGGTCACAACAGCCCCGGCACCGATGAAGCAGTATGACCCTAGGGTGTTCCCGCATATGATGGTTGCGTTAGCGCCTAAGGTAGCTCCTTTTTGGACCAGCGTTTTCACGTATTTGTTCCTGCGCACGATGGCCGATCTGGGATTAACTATGTTGGTAAAGACCATGGAGGGGCCCAGAAACACATCATCCTCGCATATCACTCCTGTATAAATCGACACATTGTTCTGAACCTTGACGTTTTTTCCCAGGACAACATCCGATGAGACAAGGACATTCTGGCCGAGGTTACAGTTTTCCCCCAGTATTGCACCGGACATGATATGGGAGAAATGCCAGATCCGGCAGCCTTTACCGATCCGGCAGCCTTCGTCGATCACTGCGGTTTCATGTGCAAAATATTCTTTCCCTTCCATATTGAAAAATTACTGCTTCAGAAATTCTTTAATGTGATGGCAAATATATTCAATCTGCCCGGTTTCCAGCTCGGTATGCATGGGAATTGAAAATACTGAATCCGACATGGATTCCGTTACCGGGAAATCCCCTTTCCTGTAATTCAGGTCCAGGTAGGCATTCTGCAGGTGCAGGGGCAGGGGATAATAGACCATGCAGGGGATATCCTTTGATTTCAGGTACTCACAAAGATCATCCCGGTTTCCCTCTTTAAGGATCAGCGTGTACTGGTGGAATATATGGGTTGACCAGGCTGCTCTGGCCGGGATACTGAGCCGGGGGACTTCCCCGAGCAGGCTGTCATAAAGTACTGCTGCTTCCTGTCTTTTCTTATTGAAATCTTCGAGATGCCTGAGTTTTATACGGAGGATTGCAGCCTGCAGGGTGTCCAGGCGGGAATTTACACCCACTTCCTCATAATAGTATTTAACTTTCGATCCATGATTTACGATGGTCCTGATCCGATCATGAAGGGCCTGGTTCCTTGTCAGAACGGCTCCTCCGTCGCCGTAGCACCCCAGATTTTTCGAAGGAAAGAACGAGACAGTCCCAAGGTCCCCGATGGTCCCCGCTTTCATGTGCCGTCCATCCCTGAAAATGAAGTCAGCACCAACTGCCTGGGCAGTATCTTCAATGGTTTTAAGCCCATGCTTTGCGGCGATACCCAGAATGCTTTCCATATCAGCACACTGGCCGAACAGGTGTACAGGGATAATAGCCCTGGTTTTTTTCGTAATGGCGGCTTCCAGGAGGGATGGATCGAGATTGAAGCTCATGGGATCGATGTCGACAAGGACCGGAACCAGCCTCAGTAACCGGATGACTTCAATGCTTGCAATGAATGAGAAGGGCGTTGTAATGATCTCATCTCCGGGCTCAAGATCAAGGGCCATAAGGGCTGCCTGAAGAGCATCCGTACCGTTCCCGCATGGGATCACATGCTCCACATCAAGAAATGCAGCAAGTTCATCCCTGAATTCCTGAACATCCGGACCGTTAATAAACGCCGTTGAATCGATGGCCTGCTGGATGGCTGCATCAATTTCGGTCTTCAGACGGTCATACTGCCGTTTCAGATCTACCATTCTTATCGATTGCATAAACCTCTGGAATAATGGAAGTACGAAGATAGTAAAACGCTTTTGACCAAAAAAAAAGTATCCTTAAATTCGGTGCTTCGTATAATCCTCATCTAATTTTAGCTAAATTTGTAAGACTGACCTGATGGTTTTGAATTTCAGTGAACACATAAAAAAACTGCTGCTGCAGCATGATTGTGTGATTCTCCCGGGACTGGGAGGATTCGTTGCCAATTACAGGCCGGCAGAGTTTGACCAGGTCCGGAATACTGCCATCCCGCCTTCAAAACATATCCTTTTTAACCACAACCTGGTTCATAACGACGGACTGCTGTATGCCCATGTTTCTGAAGCTACCGGGTATGGATACAAAGATATCCAGGATATGGCCCTTGCCTGGATCGAGGAGATCCGGAAAGATACACGCAGGGGAATGAAATACATGATCGAAGGATTAGGATACTTCTATCTTGACCGGGAGAACCTCGTGCAGTTCAGGAAAGAATCCGGCAGTAACTTCCTCCTGGAATCCTATGGATTACCCTTCCTTCAGTACAGGGAGCTTGAAGGCTTTCCTAAAAAGGATGTGTATGCTGCACATACTGCAGTGACGGATCCCCAGGCCCGCCAGAGAAGGATACGCAGATGGGCATACGGTTCGGCTGCCGCCTGCCTGATTGCCGCCATGGTTATAATTCCCATCCGGACAGGGTATTTTAACCAGGCCGGCCTTGACATACCTGCAGCAGACAGTTTCCGTAAAGAACAGGCATTAACGGCGAATCCTTCATCGGGATCAGAAAAACCAGCTGCTGTTGCAGGAAACGGGCGGGCCATTGTCTCAGCAGCCATGAATCTGCAGGCCACCCGCCAGATCCTGCTTCCGGAACCGGAATATCACATTGTAGTTGGCAGTTTCAAGGATTTCGGCAATGCAAGGAACCTCCGCAGCCGCCTTATTCAGGAAGGATACGTTGCCAGAATACTTGCCGGGGGAAAAGGATTTTACAGGGTATCTGCAGGCACTTATTCCCTTCAGGATGAGGCTAACGGGCAGCTGGCCGCAGTCCGCAATGAATACGGGAGCGCCTGGATATACACCAACTGATTTATTTTTAAGATCCCTGTTTTACAGAAGCCGTCCGTGGCATGCCTGGATAATACCGGACTGCTTCAGACCTAAAGAACTGCAGAGCCTTCGTTTGTTTCCTGGTCGGGACTGACAAATATAAGTTTGCCGGAAGCGTCTTCTGCGAGAAGTACCATGCCATGGGACTCGATGCCCCGGATTGTCCGGGGAGCAAGATTGGCCAGGATGGTCACCTGTTTACCGGGCAGTTCCTCCGCTTTGAAATGTTCTGCAATACCCGAGACGACTGTCCTGTTGTCAATCCCTGTATCCAGTTCAAGCTTCATGAGCTTGTCGGTTTTGGGAATCCTCTCAGCGGAAAGGATACGTGCAATCCGTATATCCATGCGGTTGAACTCATCGTATGAGATCTCGCCTTTCGCTGCAGGAATACCTGCTTCTTGCATTTCATTCATCTTTTTGCTGTTTTTAAGTTTCTCCAGCTGGACCAGAATCTCTTTATCCTCTATCTTGTCAAACAGTAACTCAGGCTGGGCAATTTCATGCCCGGCAGGAAGAAGGTCCTTTTTTCCTATGTCTTTCCATTCGACATGGTCAATTTTTAGAAATCCGGCAAGTTTTCTTGAAGAGAAAGGGAGAAACGGTTCGATGAGAGCTGTCAGGCTGGCCGTAATCTGCAGGGATGTGTAGAGAATGCTTGCGACACGGTCCGGATCAGTCTTGAAGATTTTCCATGGTTCAGCATCTGCCAGGTGCTTGTTCCCAAGGCGTGCCAGGTTCATGGCTTCCTTCAGTGCTTCCCTGAACCGGAAATGATCCAGGTGATCTTCAACCTTACCACGGAATCCCGCAATGTTATTGAGAACTTCCAGGTCGTATTCATCGGATACGGCCGTTTCAGGAACCTTTCCATTAAAGTATTTATGAGTTAGGACCAGGGTACGGTTCACGAAATTCCCGAGAACAGCCACCAGTTCGTTGTTATTCCTGGCCTGGAAATCCTTCCAGGTAAAATCGTTATCCTTGGCTTCAGGGGCATTTGCGCAGAGGACATAGCGGAGCACATCCTGCTTATCTTTGAATTCTTCCAGGTATTCATGCAGCCATACCGCCCAGTTACGGGAAGTGGAGATCTTGTCGCCTTCAAGGTTGAGGAATTCATTGGCAGGCACGTTTTCCGGCAGCACATACGAACCTTCGGCCTTCAGCATGACAGGGAATATGATGCAGTGGAACACGATGTTGTCCTTGCCAATGAAATGGATCATACAGGTATCCTTGCTCTTCCAGTATTCCTCCCATTTGTCGGTGAGATCTTTTGTTGCAGAAATGTAACCGATCGGCGCATCAAACCAGACATACAGGACCTTGCCTTCGGCGCCATCAACGGGTACCGGGATACCCCAGTCCAGATCACGCGTCACGGCCCTTGCTTCGAGTCCCCCGTCAAGCCAGGACTTACACTGTCCGTAGACATTGCTTTTCCAGTGCCTGTTCTCTTCCAGGATCCATTTTTTAAGGAATCCTTCGTATTTTTCCAGCGGAAGGTACCAGTGCCTGGTCTTTTTCAGCACGGGCTTGCTGCCGCTGATGGTTGACCTGGGATTGATCAGGTCGGTGGCTGCCAGGGATGAACCGCATTGTTCGCACTGGTCGCCGTATGCCTTATCGAAACTGCACTTCGGGCAGGTCCCGGTTATATAACGATCTGCCAGGAAGGCCTTTGCCTCGGGATCATAGTATTGTTCCGTTTCTTTTTCGGTAAACTCACCCCGGTCATACAGTATCCTGAAGAACTCTGAAGCAGTCTTGTGATGTGTCGGGTGGCTTGTCCGGTGGTAAATATCGAATTGTATCCCCAGCCTCTCGAATGAATCCTTGTTCATCCTGTGGTACTGGTCAACGATCTGCTGTGGAGAGACCCCTTCCTGCCTTGCCTTGATCGTTATCGGCACCCCGTGTTCATCCGAACCGCAGATGAAAATGATGTCTTCACCTTTCAGGCGGAGGTAACGCGAATATATATCTGCAGGAATATAAACCCCGGCCAGGTGCCCGATATGCACCGGGCCGTTGGCATATGGAAGTGCGGCGGTGATGAGATTTCTCTTGTATTTCTTCATGTTATGTTTTTGGTCGCTTCCGTTTCCGGGCCGGATCCGACAAAGATAATGGTCATTTGCGAAAAAAATGCGTAATTTGAAACAATGATGCAGCTTCCGCCATATTTAAGCACCGGCGACAGGGTAGGCATTGCGGCTCCTGCACGATGGGTCGAAAAGAAAGATGTTGAGTTCTTTATCAAAGAGCTCGGCAATGAAGGATGGAAGGTAGAACAGGGCAGGCTTTATTCCAGGAATGATCAGTTTTCCGGTACTGACGAGGAAAGGCTCGGGGATCTGCAGCGTATGCTTGATGACCCTGAAATAAAAGCCATATTCTGTGCACGGGGGGGGTACGGGACAGGCAGGCTGCTGGACTCAATCGACCTGAATGGATTCGCCGCACATCCTAAATGGATCTCCGGTTTCAGTGACATTACTGCGCTCCATTCCTGCATCCTTATGAAGATAGGTACTGCCGTTATTCACAGTGCCATGCCCTATACGATCGGGAAGGAAAACGATCCGCCCGGGCTTGAAAGCCTCGTTTCTATCCTGCAGGGAGAACTCCCGGAATATAAGGTGCCCGGGCATAAACTGAACCGGAACGGCCGGGGAAGGGGAATCCTTCTTGGAGGTAATCTCTCCGTACTGTACAGCCTTACGGGAACGCCTTACCAGATGCCTACCCGGGGCGCCATCCTGTTCCTGGAGGACGTGGACGAATATCTTTACCACGTTGACCGGATGATGCTGAACCTCCGGATGGCAGGCATGCTGGAACATCTGAACGGGCTGGTCGTCGGGGGCATGACAGATATGAAGGACAACGATATCCCCTTTGGTAAAAATGCCTTCGAGATCATACGCGAGGCAGTTGAACCCTATAATTACCCGGTATGTTTCGGATTTCCGGCTGGGCACCAGGCACCCAACCTGGCTATGGTCCTGGGAAGGGAGGTGCACCTGGAAGTCGGACCGGAAAACAGCATCATGAATTATATCGAAGCAGGGAAAACCTGATGGCCAGGCACCTTGATATCGGGAAGGAAGGTGAAAAACTGGCCCGGCAATACCTGATTGACAGGAACTGGAAGGTCCTCGAGCAGAACTGGAGAAGCGGGCACAGGGAGATTGACATCATTGCGGAACATGAAGGAGAACTGGTTATCGTGGAGGTCAAGGTGAGAAAATCCATAGGTGCCGAACGGCTGGAAGAACATATCACACGGAGCAAGCAAAAACACCTAGTCCGGGCAGCCGGGGCCTATCTGAAATGGAAAAACCTGGACGTGGGACTACGTTTTGATGTTATCCTGCTTACCGGCCAGCCGGGTAGGTTTGAGATAGAGCATATAGAAAATGCTTTTAGTCCCTGGGACTGACAATTATCCTGGTAGTTCAGATCATTTTAGTGTATATAAGCTTCAACGGTAAGGAATCCTTGTTTCCCAGACAGAAGTAATTCCAGGGGTCTGAGGTAAGTGGAGCATGGAAGGTGTTTTCATGTTTTTCATCCGACCAGAGAAGATGAATGGCCTGTCCACCCGGTCTGATTACGCGTTCAATCTCTTCCAACTCCTCCTGGAGGTTCCATCCTATAGCATTGGAAGTGATCAGAATATCCAGGGACTGATTTGGCAGGGGTACTGAATCCAGGGTCCCGTCCATCACAAAGAGATTTTCCACCTTCTCTTTCGCAGATTTCTCTTTCATGAATGAACGTAAACTGCTGACCGGTTCCACAGCAAACACAGTTTTAGCAAGGGGTGCCACCATAAAAGCAATCCGGCCCGACCCGGCACCCACATCAGCAATCACTTTCCTATCAAGAGGGGTGATGGAGCCAATCTCATCCAGATCCCACTTGATGGGTGCCTGTGTGTCAAATCGTTCCGGGTGTTTATTATAGACAATCAGGTCTGCGATCTCCCAGAGCGCTTCCTGGCATTGCTCATCAACTAGCTTTTTATCTGCTTCAGGCTTGTGATCTTTCAGTATTCTGTCAATGAATGTACCAAGCGGAGGATACTTTGATACCAGGAACCTCTGAACCACCGGGAAAGTATGAAGCAGAACGGCAAATTCTCTGACCGGTACCCGCTCGGGGAGGGATTTGACCTGGAATGTTTCCAGTAAAAGCAGATCCTCAGGGTGGAGCAGCATTCCGGGGAAAAGCTCCCGGAGCTTCTTTGAATAAGTCATCTTTTCACACTATTTCTTGTTCAATTAACAGTATGTGCAAGTACTTTGATCAGTTTCTTGCAGCCGCCGTTCATAACGAATTCAGCATGATCATCAAGTGTCTTGAAACGCTGACCACATATTTTATCACACTGCATTTCATAGTCGGTTTCTTCATAGAATGCTTTAAGCGTAAGGTCTGTGCCTGGATCAAAGGAAGCAGGTTTTCCGGTTTTTTTCCGGTTATGAATCAAGGCATTCATCCAGACTGCTGCAGCCAGGGCTCCGCAACCACTGCCGCTTAAGCCAAGTCCCCCTGCAAATCCGGCAACCATGACTATCTCCTCTTCACCGGCTCCCATTTTGCGGACCACTTCAGAAGCGCAGCTTACGGACTGCTTTGACGGATCAGACTGGTCCGGTACCAGTCCTTCATTGGCTGCATCAAGAGCCTCGGGAGCCCATTTCCCGGCGAGTTTGAAGCAGTTCACAAATTTGCCGGAGAGCATGTATTTTATAAAGCTCTTTTTATTTGTGAAATCACAATTGGTGATATCTTCACATTCAATGCTTTTGGTCCTGTTTACAAAAGAAAGCATAAGATGCTGAGTTGCCAGTATGGCTACAGTGGTAGCCCGCTTCGGGTCATCATATAGTCGAAGCGATTCTGCCCCCACGGCCATGGAGGCTCCCCAGAGCATTCCGCATTGATATCCCTGTTGCAGTATCCCACCTGCCAAAGGGTCTATCGCCTTTTCCTCCTCATACAGCGGATGTCCGAATTCACGATCCAGAATATAGAAAAAGGTCCGCGAACAGGTGCCTTTTTTAATGAATGTCCTCTTGGCCTTCAGTTTTACTGTTTCCGATTTAATCGCTTTCATGCAAGCAAAATACAAATAATTAAACACTCTAGGTGTGGATGTGTTAAATTGAATATTCGTATATTTTATGGCAAGAACTTTCAAATGAACATCGAAGAGATCCACGAATACTGCATCGCCAAACCGGGAGTGACCGAAGGATTCCCTTTTAACGACACAGCACTGGTCTTTAAGGTGGCCGGGAAAATGTTTGCACTGCTCGACCTGTCAGAAGAGAGCAGGGGCATAAGCCTGAAATGTGATCCGGAACTGGCCATCATACTTACGCTAGATGCAATTTATAATTGATTTATATCTATGAAAAGATTTTTTTATTCTTGGATTCTCTTACTGGTAACTTTCAGTTTATCAGCACAGGATGAAGTACATATGTTAACCGGTTACCATTACGAGGGAAAAATTTTATCTGTTACTGAGGATAAGGTAATTATCAGGCGGACTAATAACAAAGTCGCTACCATTGACAAACCTGAAATATGGAAAATAGTCTACGAAAACGGAACTGAAGTTTTACTGAATGAATCAACTGAGGAACTTGAATTAAGAATAGGGAAGATCAATCGCCAGGAAACCCTGGAAGAGATAATTAAGGATGGGGAGGGCGAGGAGGTAGAAGTGGCCTACTACTTTCTCATAAGAAAGGGATACCAGTACGAATTCCGCGAAAAGAATTTGTCCGATTTTTCTGCACGGTTCCCTAACAGTAAATACCGGCGAGAGCTGGCATCCATGACGCGTTTCAAGAAAGAATTCAAAAAAAATGCAGAAATCGGATTCGAATGCAAAAACCCTTATACACCCGAGGTGATTGACCGGGAAGCGGATTTCAATTTAGAATTCATTGACCAACTGGAGGTATCCCGCACTCTTGAGATCAATGCTATTCTAAGGTTTATCAGGACTTATGGGAAAGGAGTAAAGTTGAAGAGTGGAAGGGAATGGAAGAATGAATATGAGATCAGCTTTATTCTGGACGATTCATCAGAACCGGTTGTAATCAATGATCAATACAAACCTGTGGATGATCAGGGGGACAATCCTCATATGATATTTTTAAATAATGTTGTTATAGGAGACCTGAACCTGAATGGTCAAATTAAGATCAGGACCACTATAAGGAGGGATGATGGTGAATACCTCATTGATATCGACATTCAGGTTGATTATCATAACTGGTAAAGCTATGGAATAATGCAAACGACATCTGTATAGAAATATAAGAACCTGGCATCAGCCTTAAATGTGATCCGGAACTGGCCATTAAAGTCAGGGAACAGTACCCTGAAGTCACTCCCGCATTCCACTTCAACGGGACCTTCGCAAATGTCAATAACCTGTGAAAACTTCTGATTGACAAACTGTTAG
>CBFDEE010000039.1:0-11776 GCA_965603745.1 uncultured Bacteroides sp.
CGTTTCGGGCTTTCCCAGCTTCACCAGCTCAGGGGAAGGGTCGGACGAGGTGCTGACCAGTCCTACTGCATCCTGATGAGCTCCCATAAACTGGGTGATGATGCAAGGCTCCGCCTGGAAACCATGGTCAGGACAAACGATGGATTTGAGATCGCAGAGGCAGACCTGAAACTGCGGGGACCGGGTGACCTTGAAGGCACACAGCAAAGCGGAATCCCTTTCGAGCTGAAGATCGCCAGCCTCGGCAAAGACTCCCATATCCTTCAATATGCGCGGAATGTAGCCACAGAGATCCTTGAGGAGGATCCCCTCCTTGATGAACCGGCGAATGAAGTGCTCGTCAGGCAACTGAAAAAACTCTCACGGGGACCATTCGACTGGAGTGTGATCAGCTGAAGGCTGACCGGCTGATGGACGACCGGCTGATAGACGACGGGCTGATAGACGACGGGCTGATTAATAACCGGATGATGGAAGTCCCGGACCCGGCGAAAGACTGTCCGGCGGAAGGTCCTCATCCGGCTGTGCCGGGGCAAATGGTGTTTTCATTTTCATGAGGCGGATATCAACTTTCCCTTTCCGGCAGATCCTGACTGTACGATCCTTCCACCCGGGTTTGCTGAAAACAAGCTTTCCTGCCCCTGGAATTACCGGAATCCGGTAAGTACCGTCGCCCATGGTGATCACACTGTGAGATGTCCCCTTCCAGCGGACTATCACCCCGCCGGCAGGAAAACCAGTTCCCCTTTCAGTCACCAGGCCGGTGATGTATGCCCTCTCCTGCTGCGGCTGTGGCGGATGCCCTGCCTTGCCCCCTGCCTTAATATTGTACTGGCCGGAAAACGGAAAGTGAATAACAAGAAAACACAGGCAAATCAGGACGGATTTCATGATTCGATAATTATCTGCAGAAACGGACCAAAAAACATGCCAGAACGTATGCTTATTTAAACACATTTTAAATTACTAGACAGGGATAAAAACTGATAAAAAGCAATCCCTGAGTTTTTGAACATCCATATTTTTGTACCGGAAAATGAAAGGCTCTTCAGACCGATGGCAGAGAACAGGATTTCACACGACGGCATAGTTGATTCCCTGGAAGGAAACGAGATAGTTGTAAGGATTACCAGCTATGCTGCCTGCAGCGACTGTCATGCCAGGGGAGCCTGCAACGTAACGGAGGAGAAGGAAAAGTACATGCGTGTGAAAGCCGGTTCGAGCCGGTTTAAAGCAGGCGAAAAGGTCAGGGTGGTCCTTGCCCAGTCCCTCGGGTTCAGAGCCCTGTTCCTGGCTTATGTACTTCCATTCCTGCTTGTTCTGACCGTGCTCCTGACCGCCTCGGCCGCTGGTTTGTCGGAGCTTGTTGCAGGACTGGTATCCCTGTCCGTTCTTCCCCCTTATTACATCGGGTTGAAACTTTTCAGGCACAGGCTTGACCGGCAGTTTTCATACTTTTTGTATAAAATCTGAGAATTGGCTTAATGAATCCGATCATACTCTATACCATCATATCGCTGAGTGCCACCGGGATTGCGGCTGCTATCATTCTTTTCCTGATCGCGCAAAGGTTCAGGGTGATCGAGGATCCGAGGATCGATGATGTCGAGGATGCCCTTCCCTCAGCAAACTGCGGGGGATGTGGATATGCAGGTTGCCGGAATTTTGCCGAGGCATGCGTAAAAGCCGAGAGCCTAAGCGGCATGTTCTGTCCCCCGGGGGGCAACGAAACCATGCAGAAGGTCGCAGGCATCCTCGGAATGGAGGCTGCCGAGCAGGATCCCCAGGTTGCCGTCGTGCGCTGCTCAGGCTCCTATGCCTGCCGGCCCCGTACGAATTTTTATGATGGCGCTGCTTCATGCTCTATAGCCAGCAGCCTTTACGCCGGGGATACCGGGTGCCAGTTTGGTTGCCTGGGACACGGCGATTGCGTAGTAGTGTGTGAATTCGACGCCATCCATATGAATCCGGAAACCGGACTTCCCGAAGTAGTGGATGAAAAATGCACCGCATGCGGAGCATGTGTGGATGCATGTCCCAAAAATATTATTGAACTCAGGAAGAGGGCAAAGCGGGACCGGAAAATATTTGTCAGCTGCATAAACGAAGACAAAGGCGGAATAGCGAAAAAAAGCTGTTCGGTAGCCTGCATAGGCTGCGGCAAATGTGAGAAGGTCTGTCCCTACGATGCCATTACCATAGAAAACTTCCTGGCATACATTGACCCGGTCAAGTGTAAATTATGCAGGAAATGTGTCGTGGAATGTCCGACCGATTCCATACTGGAAATCGGGTTTCCGCCCAGGAAGCCCCGACCCTCCGATACAGGGGACAAGGAGGTTTCGGCCGGCAGCAGCGATGCTCCTGCAACGGATCCGGGTAAGACCGGCAGTACAGCTGCAGTAAAAGATACCGGTGAAGCCGGTGATTCGTCCACCAATACCGAGGATAAAAGTTGAAAACGTTCAGATTAGGAGGCATACACCCTGCAGAAAACAAGATAACGGCAGGAAGCAGCATCCGGGAATTGCCGGTTCCTGAGCAGGTCAGCATCCCCATATTCCAGCACATAGGTGCTCCCCCGAAGATCATTGTCGAACGGGGACAGGAAGTCCTGGTCGGGCAGCCCATTGCCGTCAGCGAAGGCTTTATCTCAGCCGGGGTTCATTCTTCAGTATCGGGAAAAGTCCTCAAAATTGACTCCGTTACTGATATTTCGGGATATAAACGGACCGCGGTGACCGTTAAAGTGGACGGAGACCGGTGGGATGATTCGATCGACCGTTCCACGGAACTGGCCGATAAAATTGATACCGGTCCCCAGGACATTGTACAGACAGTACATAAAATGGGAATAGTCGGGTTGGGCGGAGCGACATTCCCCACACATGTAAAACTTTCGCTTCCCCGGGGGAAAAAGGCGGACTACCTGCTCGTTAACGGAGCTGAATGTGAGCCTTACCTCACATCCGACCATATCCTCATGATGGAAAAGGCAGATGAGATCCTGGCTGGCATTACCATAATGATGAAGGCCCTCGAGGTCGAAAATACCATCATAGGGATCGAAAACAACAAGATGGATGCCATCAGCCACCTGACCGAACATGCCCGGAACCATGACGGAATTGAAGTGCAGGAAATGAAGGTTAAATACCCGCAGGGTGGCGAGAAGCAGCTTATTAAAACCCTTATCAACCGTGAGGTTCCTGCCGGGGCACTGCCGATCGATGTGGGAGCAGTAGTCTTTAACGTGGGCACCATGTTTGCAGTCTATGAGGCCGTTCAGAAAAACAAGCCCCTGATTGAAAGGGTCGTCACGGTTACCGGAAAAAAACTGGCAAATCCCGGGAATTATAAGGTGCGTATCGGTACACCGGTATCTGCACTTATCGAGGCAGCTGGAGGAATGCCGGAAAACACCGGGAAGGTAATATCCGGGGGACCAATGATGGGAAAGGCGCTTAACAGCCTGGATGTTCCCGTTATAAAAGGAACAAGCGGAATTATCCTGCTGCCGGAAACAGAATCCAGGAGAAAGGAAATCCAGGATTGTATCCGCTGTACCAAATGTGTAAGTGTCTGTCCTATGGGACTCGAACCATTCCTTCTCATGTCAATGGGTGAAAGGGAAATGTTTGAACGCATGGAGGATGATATGGCCATGGATTGCATCGAGTGCGGTTCATGCAGCTATATCTGTCCCTCGAACAGGCCACTGCTGGATTATATAAGGCTTGGCAAGACGGAAATAAACAAACTGAGAAGGGCCAGGAAAAACTAGGACCAGGAAGAAACAGAGCCTGATAAAACCAATATATGGGATTAATAACCGTATCACCGTCACCACATGACCATGCCGGGAAAAAGATATCCGGGCTGATGTATGGTGTGCTGATAGCCCTGCTGCCAGCCTTCCTGGTGTCGGTGTTTGTATTCGGAACAGGAGCCCTCATAATTACACTGACGGCAATGGTCTCATGCGTGGCTTTCGAATTCCTTATCCAGAAATACCTCATGAAACAAAAGCCATCGGTGAGGGACGGCTCTGCCCTTATCACAGGAATGCTGCTGGCTTTCTGCCTGCCATCGAACCTTCCTCTCTGGCTTGTCATACTGGGAAGCCTGGTTGCAATAGGAGTGGGTAAGATGTCTTTTGGGGGACTAGGTAATAATCCTTTCAATCCTGCCCTCGTGGGAAGGGTCTTTCTGTTCATCTCCTTCCCCGTTCAGCTGACCAGCTGGCCGGAACCGCTTGTAAACAGGTTTTCCTACCTGGACGCCACAACAGGAGCTACACCACTGGGTATCCTGAAAGAGGGAATGAAAAACAGTGAAAAGATATCTGAAATAATGCAGGAATTACCAGCCTATGCTGACATGTTCCTTGGCAGGATGAGCGGATCAAGCGGCGAGATTGCTGCCATTGCCCTATTGCTGGGATTTGCCTACATGCTGATCCGGAAGATTATAACCTGGCATATCCCTGTAAGCATTCTTCTGACGGTAAGCATATTCACCGGCATTCTGTGGATGGTAAATCCCGATAAAAATCCGGATCCGGTGTTTCACCTTCTGAGCGGGGGACTGATGCTGGGGGCAATATTCATGGCTACCGATTACGTAACATCCCCGATGAATGTCCGGGGAATGTGGATATACGGTATTATGATCGGGATTATCACCGTTATAATCAGGATTTTCGGTTCCTATCCCGAAGGGGTACAGTTTGCAATATTGATAATGAATGCATTCACTCCCCTGATCAACAAATATGTAAAACCCCGGCGATTCGGAGAAAGGTTGGAAGATGGCTAAAAAGGAATCAACATTCACCAGTATGGTGTTTACCCTCTTCCTGGTAACACTCATTGCTTCCTCGGCGCTGGCTCTGGTATACGAGGCAACAAAGGGGCCCATTGCTGAGGCAAAGAAGATAAAGAAAATGAATGCAATCGGCGAAGTCGTGCCGGAATTCGATAATGACCCTGGATCCGTTGTAATCAGGATGGGATCGGGCAGGGATACCCTGTATTTCTACCCGGCCAGCAAGGGGGATGTACTTACGGGTATCGCGGTTGAAACTTATACCTATACGGGATTCAGCGGCCTTGTCAAGATCATGGTCGGTTTTCTTCCGGACGGAAGCATCCATGATATTTCCGTGCTTGAACATGCGGAAACGCCGGGACTGGGAGATAAAATGATCAAATCAAAATCACTCGACAAGGCTACAGGACTGTCCTGGAGCAGCCAGTTCGAGGGAAAGGATCCACAATACTTCAGACTCAGGGTAAAGCAGGACGACGGGGATGTGGATGCAATAACTGCCGCAACGATCACCTCCAGGGCATTCTGTGATGCGGTGCAGCGGGCCTACGACGGATTGCTCGAAGTTACAGATGAATCAGGAAAAGGATTTTTAAATGCGAATACGAACGAAACAGAACAGAAGTAAACCGACTGTCAGAAACAACCCCGTAATATGAACCAGTGGAAAAACTTCAGTAAAGGATTCTTTAAGGAAAATGCGGTATTCGTTCTCATCCTGGGACTCTGTCCGACCCTGGGGGTTACCACCTCGGCCTTTAATGGTCTTGGGATGGGACTGGCGACCACATTCGTATTGCTGATGTCAAATATCGTGGTTTCGCTGATTAAAAAATTCATCCCGGACAAGGTGAGGATACCGTCCTTCATTGTGATTATAGCCTCATTCGTCACCATCGTGGAGCTGGTAATGCAGGCCTTTGTACCGGATCTGTTTGATGCCCTTGGAATCTTCATTCCCCTGATCGTCGTAAACTGTCTGGTACTTGGCAGGGCCGAAGCCTTCGCCTCAAAGAATAATCTGATCACCTCGGCTATTGACGGGTTGGGTATGGGCCTCGGATTTTCAATGGCACTGACCATCCTCGGAGCGGTCCGTGAGGTTCTCGGGAGCGGTTCCATATTCGGACTGAAGTTCATTCCTGGTGACGGTATGATTGTTTTTGTCCTGGCACCGGGGGCTTTCCTTGCACTGGGATACCTGATCGTGATCGTTAACAAGATAAACAAGAAAGAAGCCTGATCATGGAGTATATAGTCATTATCATATCGGCGGTATTTGTCAACAATATAGTCCTTATCAAGTTCCTGGGACTTTGCCCCTTTATCGGTGTATCGAACAAGGTCGAAACATCCGTCGGCATGACCGGGGCGGTAACCTTTGTTATGGTTATTGCCACCATAGTCACGTACCTTCTGTACCAGTATGTGCTTGTACCGCTGGGTATTACTTTTATGCGGACCATTACCTTTATCCTGGTTATCGCATCCCTTGTCCAGATGGTTGAGATCATGCTGAAGAAGGTGAGTCCCCCGTTATACCAGGCCCTGGGTATATTTCTCCCCCTGATTACCACGAACTGCGCAGTACTCGGCGTAGCGGTGCTTGCCGTGCAGAATGATTACAACCTCCTTGGAAGTGTTGTTTTTGCGATCGCCAATGCGATCGGTTTTGGCATCGCCATTGTAGTTTTTTCGGGAATCAGGGAACAACTGGAATTACTGAATGTCCCCAAGGCCATGAAGGGCGTTCCCATTGCATTTGTGGTTGCGGGATTGCTGGCCCTTGCCTTCCTGGGCTTCTCCGGGATCGCATAGTTACTTCCCGCCCTTCTTTTTCTTCTTTTTTGCCTCTTTCAGGAGCTTGTACTGGTATTTTCCCGCCAGGGCCGCACCAACCAGTCCCGCATTATTCAGCAGCTGTGCCGGCACGACTGGGGTTTTACAATCCAGGTACTGAAGGAATTTATCGCCTTTCTTGCTGGCGCCGCCGCCCAGGATGATAAGGTCCGGCCAGATCAGCTGCTCCAGGGCAATAAGATATTCGCTGAACCTCAGGGCCCATTCTTCCCAGGACAGGTCCTCCGCCTTTCGGGCAGCATCCGAAACATATTTTTCTGCATCCATCCCCTTAAACTCTATATGCCCGAGTTCCGTGTTCGAAACCAGCCTCCCGTTACTAAAAAGAACGGTTCCGATCCCTGTTCCAATGGTGCACAGCAGTACGATTCCCTGTTTACCTTCCCCTGCCCCGAACTTCATCTCTGCAAGTCCGGCAGCATCTGCATCATTCACCACGAACGCCGGCAGTCCCGTAGCCTCGGAGAATACCTTATTTACGTTTGTACCTATCCATGAATCGTCGATGTTGGCTGCCGTCTTGGCCACACCATTCTGTACCACGGCAGGAAATCCGCATCCTATCAGTCCTTTCCATTTGAAATGCCTGACCATCTCTTCGATGATCGGGGCGACATTGGCAGGAGTCGCTGGGGAAGGCGTTGGGATCCTGTGCCGCAGTCCCACCATAAGTCCGTCCGTTGTACATACCGGAGCGGCCTTAATCCCCGAACCGCCGATGTCAATTCCAAGAACCTTGCGTTTTTTCATGGAGATAATTTGATTGAACTTAAATATAAGCATTATCCAGCTATTTCATATCTCCTGTAATTTCTGTAAATTGTTCACACATGCAATAAGGATCTCCCGATGGAAAAATATCTTATCAGCCTTCTTGAACTGAACAACCGGGTTATTGTCCCCGACCTGGGCGCCTTTATCGTACGGCAGCAAGAACCTAAAGAATTGGTCTTCAACGATCTGCTGGCATTTGATGATGGCATGTTATGCGACCGGCTCATGCACGAAGAGAAGCTGTCGAGAACGGAAGCACAAAACCGTATCAAGCAATATGTTGAAAAGGCTAAAAAGACCCTCGAAAAAGGGGATGTTCACCACATTGAGAACCTCGGCTCCCTGAAAATGGATGCCTCGAGCAAGATTGAATTCTCTACCGCCGGCTCAGCTGCCGGGAAAGCAACTACCTCGAAAGCCCCGTCTGAAGAAATCCCGGAAGCAGAATCATCTGAGGAAGATGTCAAGGCCAAAGGCAGCACGGCTGGTAAAGGCTCAGAAAAGGTTACGGCTAAAAAGGCAACTACCAAAAAGACCGCTCCTGAAAAGACCACTGCGAAAAAAACTGCCGCTGATAAAACGCCGGTTGAGGCCGCTCCCATTATACCAGCGAAGCCGGATATTAAGCTGAATGGGGAAGATAAGGGAACGGATAAGGTACCTGTGCCGGAAAAAAAAGAAAAGGTAACAAAGCCGAAGAAGGCAGCCAGCAAACCCAAAGACAAAAAGAAAGAAGCAGAAGATGAAGGCAGCTTTGTGCTGGCTGAAGGTGATGAGAAAGTTGACGTTGACGCAACCTCAGAGGATACTCCCATTGAACCGGACGGGGAGGAGCCTCCCTTCCAGATCGAAGACAGCGTGAAGGATGAGGCGGATGCCACAAATAAAACAGAAACAGAAGCGGAACCAGCAGCAAAGAAAAAGCCGGAACCGGTGGCAGAACCCGTTCCGGAAGGAGAGCCTGAAACAGGGGAAAAGCCGGATCAGGTGTCAGATCCCCTTCAGGTGGCAGAAGCCAAAGCGGAGAAGGAGAAGGATATGGAGATGGTGCCGGAAGAAGTACCGGTTGAGGAACCTGTTCAAGCCATGAAAACGAGGGAAAAACCAATTTATAAATTTGACACACCTGAACCTGAAGAAACCCCGGCAGCAACCTATACTCCATCTTACCAGAAGAAAAGAAGGATCTGGCCCTGGATCGCCGGTATAGTATTTCTGATCATAGTGCTTCTGGCAGCAGCCTGGTTCTTTTTCCCGGAACAGGTTGACAGCATCCTGAAAAGAGAGATGACAGGAAGCTTGACCGGGGAGGAAACCGACCTTTCCGTAACAGGGATAGATTCACCTGCCGATGAAGAACTGGAAGAAGCGGCTGATGGAGAAAATGAGGGAGCGGCCGCAGGGGAAGAGATGGAAACAGCTGCCGGTGAAGAGCCGGAAACAAGCATGGAGGTCCCCGATGAAACAGCTGAGGCTGAATCCCGGGCACAGGGTGTCCCTGATGATGAAACAGGCACCGGTGGGCCGGCTGCAGCAAAAATGTATTACGTTGTTGCAGGTTGTTTTGCCGATATAAAAAATGCGGAAAACTACGAAAGACTGTTGAGGGACCAGGGATATAATGCTTCCATTTTCGGAACATGGAAGAACCTGCACGCAGTGTGTTTCAGTTCCCACACAAGCAGGCAGGCAGCACTTGAGGAGTTGAGGCACATAAGGGGATCATATGATCCCAAGGCCTGGCTGCTTTACTATTAATGCTCCTCATATATGATCACCAATTCCATCAGAAAATATAACTGGAAAGGGAAGAAAGCGCTGATTGTGGAGGACGATCCCGCAGGATCATTCCTCTTATCCGAGATACTTGCCCATACGCAGATCGAGATTCAGATCGTTGAGAACGGGATCGAAGCCGTTAGTGTATGCCGGATTGATCCTGACTTTGATATCGTCCTGCTCGATATGAAGGTACCCGGAATGTCAGGCTACGAGGCTGCAAAGGAGATCCGTAAAATCCGTAAAGACCTGCCGATCATTGCCCAGTCTGCCTTTATCATGACGGAGGACAAGGACCGTGCCCTGGCAGCCGGCTGCAATGCACACATCTCCAAACCCCTCAATACATTTGAACTGCTGGGCACAATGCACCAGCTTCTGCACAAAACCGATACTCTCCCCATTTAAGGAACCACCGGAAGTCTATCAGTTTCGTTTGCGCTTAAATGTGCTGTGGTAAACAGCACTCTCTTCGACCTTCTCCCGGCTGAAGGATTCGCCGATATACTGGTTTTTAATGTACAGCCCGGTCTGGTTGCAGTAGAAATCACTGGCCGGTATCCCGCTGACACCTGTAGGAATTATTATTCGCGAGTCATCCGGATCAAGCAGGTTGTAAACATGCCTCTGGGAAGCACCGTGGTTGACCCTGAAAGGTTCGGACCTACTGTATGAATACGGGCAGACCGTATGACCGGATCCACCTACCCGGTAGGGCCCCCTTTCCAGCTTGAATATCCTGTTCAGGAGGCCGACGGATCCCAGGGCATGCTTCATGCTAACCGTATGCATATTACCCCAGATCCAGGACTCCATATCGGGACCGTAGTTTTCCTCAAGCCATTCCACCGCGGAATTCCAGGCAGGTACCACCAGATCCCTGAAAGACTCTTCTGTATCCTCCGTCCGTATATCATCACACCAGGCCAGTTCCTGTCCTGCCAGGATTCTGTCCATTACACCAACGATAATCGTTCCTGACAGGCGCGGATAATCTTTTTCACCCAGCTCATCCATAAAGACAGCTTCGGAGAGTTTATGGTAGAACACTTCAAACAGGGAAGGCTGGATGGCATCAGGATTCATTGTCCCGTCCCAGGTATGGATCCTGTCAAAGGCAGCCAGGGAATTTCCTGAAAGGTCTGCCTCCAGCAGAACCGGCCGGCATGCCTCCATGATACCTGCGGCCCAACCGGATTTCTGGTCCGATTGCATCCGAATCATATCCTCCATGTTGAATACCTCCTTCTCAGAGATCATATCCAGAATCCGGTTATAACGATCAGGAACAGCGTACCAGTGACTGATATGGTATGGATAGTCCGGACCGGCGGAGCGGTTGTTTGCCGAGGCAAGGAATCCCTCAGGTGGATTCTCCCCATGAGGAAGCTTTTCGAAGGGGATGTAACCGATCCAGTCATACAGGCTCGTATCACCTGGCATGACCAGGGCACGGTTACCCGGGCGAAGAGGGACCCTGGCAGCAACATAGAGGGCAATATTGCCGGAAGCGTCCCCGCAGACCGAGTTAGTACTGATGGTTGACCAGCTGCGCAGGGCTTCCCTGAAATCATGGATATTGTCCGCACGATCGAACAGATAGGCTGCCTTTATCTCATTACTGTAATCATTTCCCGTCCACCTCATGGATATCACCCTGTCCTCGATACCCCTGAATGAACTGATCACGGGTCCCCTGTGAGTAAACCGGTTGATCCTGCTGACGGTTTCACCACCCTTGATCCTGATCAGTTCCTCCCTTATCTCCATATCATGCCATTCACCGTTATAAAGGTATTGGGTTGAATCGGAGGGATTTATGGTCTCCAGGTAGAAATCGATATCATCAACGGCCACATAGGTCATCCCCCAGGCAATGCTGTCATTATGCCCCACATTTACAAAGGGGGTCCCGGGGAGGACGACACCGCTTACCTCCAGTTCCCCCGGAATGACCTGGTGCATCTGGTACCATATACCGGGGGCCATATCCAGCTGGAGATGCATATCGTTGCTAATAATGGGAACTCCATTGAAACTGCGCTTACCGCTTACCGCCCAGTTATTGCTTCCCATGAATGCATGCAAGCCCATCTCATCGAGGATTTTAGTACCCGAGAGAAGGTCAAGGTCCAGAATGGGTTCATTTTCAAGCATAAAGTCCGGGAAAATGGCCTGCTGCAAAGCGATATCCGGTATCAATTCCTTTGTCTTAGCCTCTCCGGCCAGCTGGGATACCCTGTAGAGTGAGGTTTCATTTCCCCAGGAAGCGGATGAACTCCACGACATATACCCGATCATGTTTACGCTGTGAATGGGAAGCCAGGGTTCCGGATCGTAGCCGAGAACAGCAAACTCGAACGGCAGGTTTTTCTCCATGTCAGAGAGGTACTGGTTGACTCCTGCCGAAAATGCCTTTATACAGTCCATGATCTCCGGTTCGGTCCGCTGCATGATAAGGCGGGATTTTTTTTCTATCCTCAGGGACCTGAACAACTGGTCTGTACCGACCATATCCTTACCGAATATCTCG
>CBFDEE010000040.1:0-11457 GCA_965603745.1 uncultured Bacteroides sp.
GACGGGGGAGTTGTAACGGTTGTTCTCGAATACGCCGTGTGCCGCCGTAAAAATGTAAGCTTTGCCATCCTGACGGGCCTTGTTGATCAGCACACCCGTGTAGCTCTGGACGCGTTCGAGGTGCACGACGGAATTCTTGACAAGCTGCCAGTCATTACCCTGTGGACAGTTGACATCCACGTGACATAAACCGAGAGCATAAATGGAACCCCTGCCGGTATTCGTTTTATCCACGGGAGGCTGGTAGGCCCAGCGAACCGAACCGATCTCCAGATCCCCGTAATCGCCCCCGTATGCTGGGGGTACTTCCATCTGGATGAGGAGTTCATCCCCCGGCAGGTATGAAACCGGGAAGCCGCCACCGGGTTTATTGTTCAGGCTGGTGTATGCCCCTAACACGTACTCCTCTGCAGGGTCGGATATGAAAATCCTGCACCCCTTCTCAAGCATATACCTGCTGAAAACGATTCCCAGGGCTTCTGCCCCGTCGCCCCTGAGACCCAGCCTCCAGATCATGGTACCCCCGGGCAGCTCTTCCCATGTCCCGTACTGTATGGGATCAATGGACACCACGACCTCTTCGGCAATCCTCCGGCTCTTTTTCCCCGTAAGGGCAGCCCATTTATCCTCGAGCAATAAATGCTCCACACTTACCTCCGGGAGGTCGTACCATTCAATCGATGCGGCACCCCGGGACGATTTCAGCGGGATACCTCCCCGGCTGAGCTGGGCATTAGTGCCGGCAGAAAAAATAAACAGCAGGAGCGCGAATACAGCAGCTCCGGGCCACACGGCCGGTTTCCAGTTTTGGGAATTCTTCATTAGTTTCTTCAGCGCTCAAAAATAATGTTTTTATCCTTTAATATATGACGCATCTCAGTAACTTAACGTTGCCTGCCTGCGCTGAAACAAAAATGCCCGGGATTCACGCCTGCCTGGAAAGAGTCTACGAGGACGCCCGATGAACTGTACCGGAATACCCAGCCATCCTGCTGGTAATCAACGGCATCACCGACATATATATGACCGTCAATCGGGTCCACTCCCAGGCTGTAGAACGCACGCCCGTCTTCCCTGATCAGCGGCTCCCCGGATCCTTCCATATCCAGAGATACCTTGTATACTCCCTCCGAAATAAAATACAGGGAATCTCCCGTACTGTTAACACACAGATCGATGGGCGATGCCCCTATGTCATCCCATACCATCATCGACTCTGCATGATTGGTTTCCAGGTTTACCCGTGACAGGGAGGCCTTCTCGTGTCCGAAGGGACTGAAAGGATACCCGCCGTCCGACAGAACCCATAGGTAGCCGTCCTTATCCAGGACCATGCTGTTCGGCTGCTTCCCCAGCTGGATCGAATCCACGATCATGTCCGTCCCGGTATCAATGACCAGCACCTGCTCTCCGTAGGACCAGCAGGCAACATACAGTTTCCCATCGTGGACGATCATCTGCTCGCTGGAAAACCTGCCGCCAGCCCTGCTGATCTTAATGGAATCAAGCACCGTCACCTCCAGGGGGTCGACGACCATGATCATTCCCGAGTACAGGTCCGAGACATAGGCTTTTTCTCCTCCCTGCATACTTCGCACCACAGCAAGGTAACGCGGGGATGTAAGTCCTGTTACCTTTCCCTTGTAAACCATATCGGTCCTGCCTGCCCGGTAGATCTTTCCCGAATTGTTGATCACGATGTATGCATCGTCCTGCCACAGCGTAATGGAGTTGGCGACGTCTCCGACGGGGGACTGGTTTGCCCGGTAGAAAACATTATTGTACACAGAATCCGTCAGGGGATCATAAAAGGAAATGGATGAGTTTGCACTCTGGAAGATGCCTTCATTCACGATATATACGCCTCTGTCGAAATTAAAGCCCTCATCTCCCAGGTCAAGGGGCTGGTTCTCGCATGCGGTGATCAGGACGCCGAAGATCACTGCTGCCGGTAGGTTTTGAATTATTCTTTTCATATCTGAAGTTTAAGTGTCAGGGCATAATTCCGCATGGGCATGGGCCGTGAACGGATGGCCTGGTATGATATATTAAAAAGGTTGTATATACTGAACCTGAGTCCCGCTTTACCCTGCCGGATATTCCAGCTTTTACCGAGATGGATATCATGGAGGGTATAGGGATTCAGGACCTCGGTAAAATCATGTATCTCCGAACTGGGCTGGGTAAACCTGCTTCCCGTGTAATTTACCGACCAGTTCAGGCTGTAGCCGCTCCGGGCCAGGTTCAGATAGCCGCTGGAGGAATGCACAGGAATATAGATCAGCTGTGCTCCCCTGGACTGATCGTTCGGCAACAGGGATTCCTCATTCGTGGAACGGGTGTATGCATACCCGGCTTTCAGGGTAAGCAGCCATTCGCCCATATGAATATCGGAACCAAGCTGGAGGTCAAGTCCCCTGGAAAACACCGTGCCCAGGTTTTCGGCTTCCCAGTACCTGAAGCGGGTTGGTTTCCAGAGGATCCAGTCTTCCACCCAGGCGGCAAATGCATGTGCCGAACCATGCAGGGCCATCCGGCTTCTCTCGATCGAGAACTCGACGGAGAGATCACCGCTGATGCTGTTCTCAGGCCTTAGATCAGGATTACCTCCGGGTATCCAGTAAAGATCGTTCAGGGAAGGAAGGTTGTAATTCCGGCTCAGGTTTCCTTTCAGGTAGAACGGCCTGTTTTTCAGGATGTGGTACCTGAAACCGGCTGATGGCATTACAGGCAGCCGGTTCCCTTCCGCCCAGTCCTGCCGCAGAAGCATATAGAGCGTCCAGCGCCTGCCAGCCTTTCTGTATGCAGCCAGCATGATGGATCCTTCGTTCCTCAGGTGCTGGTATCCTTCGTCCCTGACAAGGTCGCGTATGCCTGCGTCATGCCTGTTGTAGTCGGCCCGGAACTGAAGTCTGGAACGCTCCCCTGCGTTCATGTCAACCATCAGGGTATTGTACAGGCTGTTTTCCTCGCTTTCTGAATCGAACTGGCTGTATTCCAGATTATTATGATAAAGATGGTAATTAAGCCTGTTGCCTGACCAGGCACTGCGTACAGATATGGTTCCGAATCCCCGATACATCTTCCATTCCACTGAGGTCCTCAGATTTCGATCTTCCTGGCTTTCATCCCTGGATGCACCTTCCTGGCTCATAAGAGGCGGAAGCTCCCGCTCTGCTTCCTGGTACCAGAGGCGCAGGGACAGCTCATGGTGGTTTCCGGGGCGCAGGCTGATCTCCTGGAGAATGCCGCCCCTGGAATAGCCTGCCTGCTCCAGGCGCTGCTCGGCAGCCGGCAGGATGTCGGTATTCAGGAAAGGATAATCATTATGCGAACGGTTCCAGAACAGGCGGGTATCCGAGCGGATCCTGTCGTCCCCCATGCTGATGCTGCCTGCGGTACCCAGGGTCCCGAAACTTGCGATCTCCTGGTTCAGGGACAGGCTCAAGGATCCGTTCCAGTCCATCGAGTTCTCCAGCATGACCGCCCCGCCGAGTGCACCGCTGCCCTCCCGAAGAGAACTGCCCCCGTAGAGAAGGGACATCTCATCGACGATCCATACCGGAAGGAGTGAAAGATCGACCTGCCCCAGCATCGGGGAATTCAGGCGGATGCCGTTCCAGTAGACCTTTGTGTGGGAGGCATCCATACCCCGGAAGGAGGCCGTTGACAGGGCGCCTCTTCCGGCCGACTTCAGATGAACCGCCGGCTGAAGGGCGAGCAGTTCCGAGAGGCTTCTGCCTGCCATGAGTTCCATGGAAAGGGTATCCATACCAGCCGATATCGCTGCCCCCCTGCCGATGGGCATGGAATGAACGATTTCCACCTCATCGATATGTATGGTATCCGCACCCGTGCCCACGGCAGGTACGGCATGGGCCATGGATGGGAGTACCCCGAAACCAAGCGGCAGGAACAGGAATATATAGATTACCTTGCTCATACAGGAATTCACCTTGTTAGCATGATAATTATTATGCCCGGAATGATACTTTGCATCAGACATGAAAATTGATTGTACATCAACCAATATCCATAAGCTTAAGCGGATTTGTGCAGGAGGTTTCTTTCTTTATCCTGTGCTCTCATCCCGAAGCTGAGAATATTGATCCCGTTATGGCAGGTCTTCTGACTTACTCCCCCTGGTAACGCCTTCCCATCCCCTTCTATCCGGGTACAGTGGCTGAGATTGTTACAGGCTGTATGGAGATCACAGCAGCGGGTACTGTCGCCGATTTACACGGCGTTCCCTTTTTCATCCGCACATAAGAAATTATGCCGGAAACCATAACTGAGACAAATTTAAACATTAATTTTATACCGGGACAGTACCTTATTAACAATCTTTTCACACCCAAGGCATGGACCCTTCAGCAGCCAGAAAAAGGATCGGGGAATTGCGGGAAGCAATTGAATACCACAATCACCGGTACTATGTTTTATCCAATCCGGAAATCAGCGATTTTGAGTATGACCTCCTCATGAACGAACTGATCACCCTGGAAAAGAAACACCCTCAATACCGTGATGAGAACTCCCCGAGCCAGCGTGTGGGAAGCGACCTCAACAGGGAATTTGAACAGGTGGAGCATGTATATCCCATGATGTCCCTCGCCAATACATATTCAGAGGAGGAGCTCAAGGATTTTGACCAGCGGGTACGAAAAACGATCGGCGATGATTTCGAGTACACCGCCGAGCTGAAGTACGACGGTGTAGCCATCGGGCTTACATATGAAAACGGGAACCTGGTAAGGGCGGTTACCAGGGGAGACGGAATTCGCGGGGATGTGGTCACCGACAACGTGCGAACCATACGGAGCATTCCCTTAAAACTGCGTGGCAGGGATTACCCTGATTCCTTTGAAATTCGCGGAGAGATCTTCATGTCTTACGAGGGTTTCAGGCGGATGAATGAAATGCGAAAGGAAGCCGGCGAGGATCTCTTTGCCAATCCCCGGAACGCCACATCCGGGACCCTTAAAATGCAGAATTCCTCACTCGTGGCAAAACGGCCACTGGACTGCTATCTGTATCACATGCTCGGGGAGGATCTTCCTTTTGATTCCCATTATGAAAACCTGACGGAGGCAAGGAACTGGGGATTCAAGATCCCCGAATACATGAAAAGGATCGGGAACCTGGAAGAACTGTTCGGATACATCCGTCACTGGGATGAAGCGCGGAAGGAACTTCCTTTCGGCATTGACGGTATCGTGCTGAAAGTAAACCGTTACGACCAGCAGGAGGCCTTAGGATTCACCGCAAAATCACCTCGCTGGGCCATTTCCTACAAGTTCAGGGCAGAACAGGCTGCAACCCGTCTGCTCAGTATTGATTTCCAGGTGGGCAGAACGGGCGCCGTCACCCCGGTTGCCAACCTGGAACCGGTGCAGCTTGCGGGCACAACGGTTAAGCGGGCATCCCTGCACAATGCCGACCAGATCAAGGCACTCGACATCAGAATAGGCGACGAAGTGTACGTCGAAAAGGGAGGAGAGATCATACCCAAGATCACCGGGGTAAACCTGCAGGCCAGGGAACCGGGGAGCCTGGTTTTCCGTTTTATCGGTAATTGTCCGGAATGCGGTTCAGAACTTGTCAGGCATGAGGGCGAGGCGGCACATTACTGCCCGAATGAATATGCCTGTCCCCCTCAGATAAAAGGAAAGATGGAACATTTTATCAGCCGAAGGGCGATGGACATCGGAGCCGCCGAAGCGACCATTGATCTATTGTTCAGAGAGGGACTGGTAGGGGATGCAGGGGACCTGTACAGCCTGACACAGGAGCAGGTCGAGGGACTCGAACGCTTTGCTGAGAAATCAGCGTCGAACCTGATCAGCAGCATCAGGGATTCCCTGGAGGTACCCTTTGAAAGGGTACTGTATGCGTTGGGCATCCGCTTTGTCGGGGAGACGGTAGCCCGCAGGCTGGCGAAGCAGTTCCCGTCTCTGAAACGGCTCAGGGAAGCTTCGTACGATGAGCTTGTTGCTGCTGAAGAGGTCGGGGAAAAGATAGCCGCCAGCATCATACAATACTTTGAAGATCCGAACAGCAGGAGGCTCCTGGAAAAGCTGGAAGCAGCAGGGATCCGGTTCCAGTCCGGCGAGAATGCTGCACCTTCCGGTAATAAGCTGGACGGCCTGACCTTTGTCATTTCAGGGACATTCGGGAAGTATTCACGCGATGAACTGAAACGGATGATAGAAGCCAACGGGGGCAAGAACGCCGCTTCCATCTCCTCGAAGACCAGTTACCTGCTGGGAGGAGAGGGCATCGGTCCCTCGAAAATGCAGAAGGTACAGGAACTGGGAATCCCGGTCATCACCGAGGAAGAGTTCCTCCGGATGCTCGCCTAGGTCAGGCCCGCCGCCCCGGAATGCCGGTTTTATCCCCGGTGGACAGGGATTTTGATGACTCAGGCTCAATGTCCGCGGGATTTCATGATCATTCTTGCAGAATGAGCAGGTGTTGAAAAATTGAAGGTTCCGGTTCACCGCGGTGGACTTAATTTTTCATATTATTGCAGGGTGAAACTGATTCGAAATATCCGCAAGTATTTCGGCAGATATGACCTCAGGAGAAAATTAAGGCATGTCAGGCGTAGTAAAAGGATTCACAATTTCACAACAGCCGGTACAGCCGGCATTATTTTTAACTGCAGGAACGAGGAAGAATTCTCGGCCGTAAAGGAATTCAAGCAATTTCTCGAAAGCGAGTCCATCAAGACAGATGTGATCGGATACGTAAGCGAAAAACAGGTACCCGATCATTACCTGCTGAGGACAGGATTCAATTTCTTCTGCCAGAAGGACCTTACATGGCATTTCAGGCCGGACAAGGTTTTCGTACATGATTTCATCGGGCAGGAATATGATATACTCTTTGACCTGAGCCTGAGAAGCCTGTTCCCTGTGAATTATATTGTGAGCCTCTCCCCTTCGGCATATAAGATAGGAAGCTTCCGCGAAACGGATCAGTTTGACCTGATGATCGACATCAGGAATGATATGCGTGTGCCCTACCTGATAGACCAGATAAAGCACTACCTGTCAATCCTTCACACGAAACCGGACCCGGTACACTCAATTTAAAAATACCTATATTTGCTTTAGACATTTGCAGTATGGACAGTACCAGTTTTACCGGAACGGGGGTTGCCCTGGTCACGCCTTTTAAAAAGGATGACAACATTGATTTCAGGGCCCTGGCCGATGTGGTGGAGCATGTGATCACCAACAGGGCCGAATACCTGGTTGCCCTGGGCACCACCGGTGAAACGCCCGTTCTCTCCGAAGAAGAGCAATTGGCTGTGGTCCGCCAGGTGATCGAGGCCAATAACAAAAGATTGCCTCTTGTGGTGGGCATGGGAGGCAATAATACTGCAGCCCTGCTTGAGAAAATTACACGCTGGGATTTAAAAGGCGTCGATGCCATACTTACGGCCTCACCGCATTACAACAAACCCTCACAGAAAGGGATCATCGCCCATTATACCCGTATCGCAGAGGCCAGTCCCCTGCCCATCATCATCTACAATGTCCCCTCCCGTACCGGATCTAACATATCGGCTGAAACGGTGCTTGAACTTGCCCACGAAAGCAAAAAATTCCTGGGCGTAAAGGAGGCTTCGGGGGATATGAACCAGTTGCTGAAGATTGCTGCAGGGAAACCGGAGCATTTCCTGCTGATCTCGGGAGACGACGCCCTGACCCTTCCCATGATCAGCCTGGGAGGAGCCGGAGCCATCTCGGTTATCGGCAATGCCTTTCCAAGGCAATTCTCCGAGATGGTAAGGATGGCCCTGTCAAACCGCTGGGAGGATGCAAGACGGATCCACTTCAGCCTTCTTGAGATAATCGAACAGCTGTTTATCGAAGGAAGTCCCCCGGGCATCAAGGCGGCCCTGAACATCCTCAACATCTGCGAAAACCATGTCAGGATGCCACTGGTCCCTGTGAGCCGGAGCACTTATTCGAGAATATCGGAGCTGATTAAGGCAATACCCATTTAGAGTCTGGCTAATCTCACATCAACATGGTACGATTGCATTTCGTTTTTCTGTCCATCCTGTATTCCCTGGCTGCCAGGAGGATCTGATGGATACAGTACCGGTCAGCTTGTCAGAACGCAGGCCCCGCTGTTAATATCCTGCTCCACTTTTTTGTATTTGGCCTCAACGATATTACCGTTCTGGTACCTGACCTTGACGATCTCATTCCTTCCTATCTTGCGGCCCGTCCTGACGGGCTCAACCTTTTGCGGCTGCCGGGGCTGGGGCTGTCCGTCCTCGCCTCCGCCCTCATACGCGGACTGTGCTTCCCTCTTGGTCTGCTGCAAATCACTAGTGTCGAGTCGCTGGGGACCGCTGGCCTGCCGGACCTGGCTGCTGTCCTGCAGCGGGATATTTCCCTTGGCCAGGCTGGAAACCACATCCTTGTTGATCCTGTCGATAGCGATTTTAAACAACTCGAAGGATTCAAATTTATAGATCAGCAGGGGATCCTTCTGTTCGTATGTGGCAGCCTGGACTGACTGCTTCAGGTCATCGAGTTCCCTGAGGTGTTCTTTCCATGTGTCATCTATGGTAGCCAGGTTTGCCGTTTTTTCAAACCCGCGCAATACTTCATGTCCGTCGGTCTCATATGCCTTCTGCAGGTTGGTCAGGATCTGGAATATTTTCGTGCCGTCCGAGATCGGTACCACGATGTTTTCATAGACCTTGCCCTGTTTTTCAAACACATCCTTTATCACAGGCCAGGCCTGCTGCACCATTGCCTGCTGTTTACGCTGGTATGTCTCACGAACGGACTGGTACAGCTTATCGGTTATTTCATTGGGATTCATCTGCATGTATTCCGCCTCGTTGACGGGGGGCTCGACGGACAGGTATCTCAGTACTTCAAGAGAGAATTCCTGATAATCGACATTCCCGTGGCAGTCCAGGACGATGCTTTCACATACATCATACATCATGTTGTTGATATCCAGGCTGAGGCGCTCCCCGAGCAGGGCATGGCGCCGCTTTGTGTATATAACCTCCCTCTGGGAATTCATGACATCGTCGTATTCCAGCAATCTTTTCCGGATGCCGAAATTGTTCTCCTCCACCTTCTTCTGGGCCCTCTCTATGGACTTGCTGATCATGGGGTGCTGGATCACCTCTCCCTCTTTCAGTCCCAGGCGGTCCATGATCCCGGAGATGCGGTCAGAGCCGAACAGCCGCATCAGGTTGTCCTCGAGGGAAACATAGAACTGGGACGAACCCGGGTCGCCCTGCCTTCCGGACCGGCCTCTTAGCTGCCTGTCTACCCGCCTCGATTCATGCCTTTCGGTCCCGATGATCGCCAGTCCCCCGGCCTCTACTACCTCGGGCGCCAACTTTATATCTGTCCCCCGGCCGGCCATGTTGGTTGCAATGGTAACCGAACCGGTTTTTCCTGCATGTGCCACGACATCAGCTTCCTTGGCGTGCAGTTTCGCATTGAGTACATTATGTTCGATCTTCCTGATCTTGAGCATCCGGCTGAGAAGCTCGGATATCTCAACCGATGTGGTACCAACAAGAACCGGCCTGCCGGCTCTTACGAGGTTCACGATCTCATCGATGACAGCATTGTATTTTTCGCGGACGGTCTTGTATACCAGGTCCTCCCTGTCATCACGGACAATGGGCCGGTTAGTGGGTATGACCACCACGTCCAGCTTGTAGATATCCCAGAATTCACCGGCCTCCGTTTCTGCAGTACCGGTCATGCCTGCGAGCTTCTTGTACATCCTGAAGTAATTCTGCAGGGTGATTGTGGCGAATGTCTGGGTGGCTGCCTCAACTTTTACATTTTCCTTGGCTTCTATGGCCTGGTGAAGCCCGTCGGAATACCTCCTGCCTTCAAGAATCCGGCCGGTCTGCTCATCCACGATCTTCACCTTGTTATCCATCACCACGTATTCAACGTCCTTTTCAAAAAGGGAATAGGCCTTCAGCAGCTGGTTTACGGTATGAACCCGCTCGGACTTGATCCCGTAATCCTGCAGCAGTTTATCTTTCTTCTCGAGTTTCTCCTCGCTGGACAGCTCCGATTTCTCAAGTTCGGCAACTTCGCTTCCTATGTCCGGTAAAACAAAGAAATCAGCATCATCAGAGGAACTGGTGATCAGGTCGAGTCCCTTTTCAGTCATCTCGATGCTGTTGTTTTTTTCATCTATCACGAAATACAGCTCGTCGGTGACCTTGAACATGTTCTTGCTGTTTTCCTGCATATAAAAGTTCTCGGTCTTCCGCATAAGGGACTTGTTGCCCTCCTCACTCAGCAGTTTGATCATGGCCTTGTTCTTCGGAAGGCCCTTGAAGGCACGCAGCATAAGCAGGCCTGCCTGCTCATCGTTACCGCTTTCCAGGTTCTGCCGTACCTCGGGAAGGATATTATTGATCAGCTTTCGCTGGGCATTTACGATCTTTTCGATTTTCGGCTTGAGTTCCTGGAATTGCTGGTCGTCGCCGCGGGGGACCGGTCCGGAGATGATCAGGGGGGTCCGTGCATCGTCTACCAGGACCGAATCAACCTCGTCCACGATAGCGTAATTATGGGGCCGCTGCACAAGGTCGGCCGGTGAAATGGCCATATTGTCACGCAGGTAGTCAAATCCGAATTCGTTATTGGTACCGAAAGTCACATCGGCCATGTAGGCTTTTCTCCTATCGTCTGAATTGGGCTGGTGCTTATCGATGCAATCCACCCGGAGGCCGTGGAATTCATACAGGGGACCCATCCATTCGGCATCCCTCTTGGCCAGGTAATCATTTACTGTTACGATATGTACGCCGCGCCCTGTCAATGCATTCAGGAAAACCGGCAGGGTCGCAACCAGGGTTTTTCCTTCCCCGGTGGCCATCTCGGCGATCCTCCCCTCGTGGAGGACCACGCCCCCGATGAGCTGGACATCATAGTGGATCATGTCCCATGTGATCATATTCCCCCCGGCCATCCATTCGTTCATCCACAGGGCCTTGTCGCCTCGGATCTTGATACCGTCACGCTGGGCTGCAAGATCCCTGTCATAATCATTGGCTGTTACCTCCAGGTATTCATTTTCCTTGAACCGGCGGGCGGTCTCCTTTATGATCGCGAAGGCAACCGGGATCCCTTCTTCCAGTGTAACGGCCAGTTTTTCGTCAATGTTTTTTTCAATCCGCTCAATGCTATCGTAGATTTTTTCCTTCTCATCGACATCCATCTGCGGATCTTCCATGCGGGATTTCAGTTCCGCGATCTCGTTCTGCTCTTCCTCCACGGATCCCCTGATCTGTTCCTTCAGTCCCACAGAAGCTTCCCGCAATTCGTCATTACTCATCTTCTCCACCCTGGCGGTTTCGGTATCTATCTTATCAACATACGGCTGGACCTCCTTGAGATCCCGTTCAGACTTGGAACCGAAAAACTTCCCTGCAACTTT
>CBFDEE010000041.1:0-11445 GCA_965603745.1 uncultured Bacteroides sp.
TTTGGATCATGATCCCGAATTGCTGGGAAAGGCTATCATAGATTGCATTCAGGAGAAAAAAGGCAGTAACATCGTCCACATCGATCTCACGAAGACAGACAATTCGGTCTGTGAGTTCTTTATAATAAGCCACGCGGATTCGGGCACCCAGGTTAAGGCCATTGCCCGGCATATCGAGGACAGCCTGAAGGAAAAACATGGATTAAAAGCCTATCATGCAGAGGGTTACGATAATTCGCAATGGATACTGCTTGATTACGGCAGTATCGTGGTCCATATCTTCCTGGACAATATCAGGGAATATTATAAACTTGAGGAACTCTGGGCTGATGCAATATTTGAGGTGATCAGTGAACCGGAAGCGGATTTTTAGTTAAGAACATGACAGAACAGAAGAAACAACCTAATACCCCACCCAAACCGGATGATAAATCAGGCCGGGGGAACAGTCCCAAGCCCAAATTCAATGTTTACTGGATATACGGTATCATAGGGCTTGCCATTATAGGCACCTATTTCATGCGGATGGGGAACGGAGCCGAAGAGATCACCCGCAGGCGGTTCGAAACGGAAATGCTTGCGTCCCATGACGTGGAGAAAATCGTTATTGTCAACAAGGAAAGGGTTGAGGTATTCATCAAGGAAGACAGGCTGGCTTCGGGAAAATACAAGAATGCCAAGAGCAAGGCCCTATCTCCCATGGCCGGACAGGGCCCGCAGTATTATTTCACCATAGGGTCGGTAGAGGTTTTCGAGCAGCAGCTTCTGAATGCCATGGAGGGATTTCCCGAGTCCGAGGTAATTACCGTATCGTACACAAACCGGAAAAACGTTTTTGGTGAGATGATCGGGTGGTTACTTCCGATCCTCCTCCTGGTAGCCGTCTGGCTGTTTATATTCCGCAGGATGAGTGCGGGACAGGGTGGTGGTGGGGCCGGCAACATTTTCAGTGTTGGAAAATCCAAGGCCAGGATCTTCGATAAGGACTCTCATGTGAAGACCGACTTTAAGGATGTTGCGGGACTGGAAGAAGCAAAGATAGAGGTTAAGGAAATCGTTGATTTTCTCAAGAATCCTAAAAAATACACAGAACTCGGAGGAAAGATCCCGAAAGGGGCGCTCCTGGTTGGTCTGCCGGGTACGGGTAAAACCCTGCTCGCTAAAGCTGTGGCCGGTGAAGCGAACGTACCCTTCTTTTCCATTTCCGGATCAGACTTCGTAGAGATGTTCGTAGGTGTCGGGGCCTCCAGGGTGAGGGACCTGTTCAAGCAGGCCAAGGAAAAAGCACCCTGCATCGTATTCATCGATGAGATCGATGCCGTGGGACGGGCCAGGGGCAAGAACCCGAACTTCGGGGCAAATGACGAAAGGGAAAACACCCTGAACCAGCTGCTGACGGAGATGGATGGTTTCGATACCAATACAGGTGTGATCATCATTGCCGCCACCAACCGCGCCGACATACTTGACCGTGCGCTGCTGAGGGCCGGAAGGTTTGACCGCCAGATCCATGTGGAGCTGCCCGACCTGAAGGAACGTAGGGAGATATTCAAGGTGCATCTTCGTCCACTCAAACTCCAGAAAAACCTGGACGTGGATTTCCTCTCGAAGCAGACACCCGGGTTTTCGGGTGCGGATATCGCCAATGTATGCAATGAAGCAGCCCTGATAGCTGCAAGGATGAATAAAAAGGTCGTGGAAAGGCAGGATTTCCTGGATGCTGTTGACAGGATTATTGGGGGACTAGAAAAGAAAAACAAGATCATCACCCTGGAAGAAAAGAAAACCATTGCCTATCATGAAGCCGGGCATGCCACGGTCAGCTGGCTGCTCGAACATGCCAATCCCCTGGTCAAGGTCACCATCATCCCCCGGGGAAAAGCCCTGGGTGCAGCATGGTACCTTCCGGAAGAACGCCATCTAACCACTACGGAACAATTGCTCGATGAGATGTGTTCTGCTCTCGGCGGAAGGGCTTCCGAGGAGATCAACTTTGACAGAATTTCAACGGGTGCGCTGAATGACCTGGAACGCATCACAAAACAGGCCTATGCAATGGTTTCCTATTTCGGGATGAGTGATAAGGTTGGCAATAAGAGCTTCTACGATTCAAGCGGACAGGCAGATTTCAATTTCAACAAGCCCTACTCCGAAAAAACAGCCGAACTGATCGATGAGGAGGTCAACCGGATTATTGAACAGGAATATGAGCGGGCCAAAAAGATCCTGAAAGACAATTTAGAGGGATTGACAAAACTGGCCACGCAGCTGCTCGAGAAAGAGGTGATCTTCAGCGAGGATCTCGAAAAGATTTTCGGTCCCCGGCCATGGGCCAAAAAAGAACTGGCAGAAGTAAAAACCAAGCCTGTTAAAAAAGCCGCTCCGGCGAAAAAAAAGACAGCCGGCAAGCAGGCTGATTCCGGATCTGCTCAAGCCAGTCCCAAACTCGGGGAAAAAAAGGTTAAGGAAGAGCCCCCGAGAACAAAAACGGCCTGATATCCCCACCGGGCCATACCCTGACTAATCGAATGGAAAAAGGCTGGATCATAGCATATTCTACCAGGCTTGCATACCAGGCAGAGATATTTAAGGAGGTCCTGCACAATCATGGCATTGCGGCCCAGATCATTAATAAGATGGACAGTACTTACCAAACGTTCGGGGATATCGAGGTCTATGTTCCCGACGACCATATCCTGAAAGCAAAAATGCTGGCCAAGGAATTTGACGAAAATCAAAGCTGAACTGTGAAAGAAGCCATTATAAGATCAATTACGGGCATTGTATTCGCATCCCTGGTTATTCTTTCCTTTGTTCTCCATCCCGTCGGCTATATCATCCTGTTCAGCATTATCTGCGCCGGGGCATGGCTCGAGATGGGCCGGATGTTCCCGGCACATTTCCCGAAAGGGCTTAGGATCCCGGTTGCCATATTCATCTCAGGCAGTTTCATCCTTGCCTATTTTGCAGCCGGCGCATACCTGGAAACCCGCTGGTTTCTCCTCCCCCCTATTTTACTGGTGCTCACCACCCTGCCGGCCGGGATGTTTGTCCGCAGTGTAAAGATCAAAAGCATGCTGTTTCTCCTGGGGGCCGTAATATACATCCTGGCTGGATTCTCGATGCTTCACTTGCTGGCGTTTTTAACGGGGACGGAAACAGAGGCCGTATTTGTATCTGGTGCCGGGAACGGGTACAGTCCGCGCTGGATCATTTTTACCTTCATATTTCTTTGGATGAATGACACCATGGCATATGTAAGCGGCCGCCTTACGGGAAAGCATCCTGTTTGGCCTTCCGTGAGTCCCGCAAAAACCTGGGAAGGAAGCCTGGGTGGAGCATTGTTCACATTTGGCCTGGCACTGGTTTTCAGCCGGTATTACCCGGACTTATCAACGGGGGAATGGTCCGGCTTTGCCGGTATTGTGATCCTGTTCGGAAGCCTGGGTGATTTTTTTGAATCCTGGCTGAAGCGAAAGGCGGGGGTAAAGGACAGCGGCAGGCTGCTGCCCGGACACGGGGGGATACTGGACCGTTTCGATTCATTGCTGTTGTCCCTGCCCTTTGTAACTTTATATCTTAATTTAATCCAATGATACACAGGGAGGGTATTAAAATATCGTTCATTGTTTTCATGGTACTGGCCATAATGAACGTGATTATATTCATTCTTGCCGTACCTTCCTGCTGGACCATGGGTTTCCTGCTGGTCTCATTCGGATTTATGGTTTTCATCCTGCGGTTCTTCAGGAATCCCGGGCGGAAAGCAGCATCTGCCGACGGCAGGATCTATGCCCCTGCTGACGGGAAGGTCATGGTCGTTGAGGAAACATTTGAGGAGGAATACCTGAATGAGCAAAGGATCCAGGTATCCATCTTCATGTCCGCCTGGAATGTTCATATCAACTGGTTTCCTGTCGGGGGACTCCTCACCTATTACAAATACCACCCCGGCAAATACCTCGTTGCCCGGCATCCGAAATCTTCCACTCTCAACGAGCGGAATACGGTAGTGATCCGGACGGAAAACGGACCGGAAATCCTGCTCAGGCAGATCGCGGGTATCGTTGCCAGGCGGATCATAAGCTACGCGAAAGAAGGCATGAAGGTAAAAACCGGCGATGAACTGGGCTTCATCCGCTTCGGATCACGGGTAGATGTATTCCTGCCCGTCGACAGCAAAATTCTTGTCCGTCCCGGGCACAAGGTCAGGGGATTGCAGACCCCGCTGGCTGACCTTAATTAATATTTTAGGATTTTTTTATCCTTTTAACACTTCCTTAACAGGACCCGTGCCGATATCCCTGTATATTTGAATTAATGAATCCGGATAATAAACCAGTAAAAATTAAAATCATGAAAAAAATTATCGTACTGATAGCACTTGTGGCATTTCTTGGAGTCATGGCGGCTCCCATAACCGCTGCTCCCCTTACTGCAGCCGTTGAAAACGTGAAGGACGACAAAAAGGATGACAAGAAGGAAGAAAAGAAGGCCGATGAGAAAAGCGAAAAGCAATGTACTGAAAAGAAAACAGACTGCTGCAAATCAAAATGCAAGGACAAAACGGACAAGAAGGATCCTGAGAAGAATTAGCTGAAACCACTACAATGACAGGAAGGCTGTTCCATTCCCGTTCACGGGAAGGACAGCCTTTTCTTTTTTTCATAAACGGCGCATCCTGGAATAAAACAACTTATCCCGGTTTAAAAACAGATTATAGCGAAGCAGGATATCTGATGAGTTTAATTATTTTTGGGAAAAATTATTTCCTATGAATCCCAAAGACATACTGCCTGTAGCCGATGGTGTTTCCTGGATCGGTTCCCTTGACAGGGAACTGGTCACATTCGACATTGTAATGGAAACACAATTCGGTACAACCTATAACTCGTATTTTATCGACGCCGGCAAGAAGACCATTATCGATACCGTCAAAAAGGGATTCAGTGAAGAATTCCTCGCCAGGGTCAGGCGTCTCTGCGATCCTGCAGAAATCGAATATATAATCTGCAATCATACGGAACCGGATCATTCGGGAAGCCTGAAAGATTTGCTTGATGTTGCGCCCAATTCAACGGTGATAGGAAGCGGGCAGGCGCTTAATTACCTTTCGGAGATGATAGACAGGCCGTTCAGGTCTATGAAGATCAAGGATGGTGATACACTTGACCTGGGAAATAAAACCCTGAAATTCATCGGGGCCGCAAACCTTCACTGGCCGGATACGATCTATACCTACCTGGAAGAAGACGGCATACTATTCACTTGTGATTCCTTCGGGGCACATTTCAGCGACGAAAAGATGTTTGATGACCTGGTGGAGGATTATTCGGATTCCTTCAAATATTATTTCGATGTCATCCTGAAACCTTTCAGCAAGTTCATGCTTAAGGCCATAGAAAAGATTGATCCCCTGGAGATATCCATGATCTGCCCGGGACACGGTCCCATACTCAGGTCGACATGGAAAGATAAGGTTCGGATGTCCCGCAAGTATTCTGAAGAGTTCCTGAGTTCCCAGGAAGGCACGCAGGAAAGGATCCTGATCACATACGTTTCCGCATACGGTTATACCCGCGAAATGGCGAATGTCATCGCAAAGGGCATCCGGGAGGCCGGTGACCTGGAAGTGGACGTACTGGACATCGAGCATATACAGCTGGGGGAACTGGAGGAAAACATTGTCCGGTCGGGAGGGATCCTGATAGGCTCCCCCACCATTAACAGGAACACATTGCTGCCTGTTTACAAACTTTTCTCGGTAATCAATCCCATCCGCGACAAGGGAAAACTTGCTGCATCCTTCGGCTCCTACGGCTGGAGCGGTGAAGCCGTACCTCTCATCGAGGAACATCTGAAAAACCTCAAACTGGATGTTGTACAGGACGGCCTTGCTACCAAGTTCTTTCCCAGCGAGGAACAGACGGGGGACCTGCTTGAGTTCGGAAGGACCTTCGGACTGAAATTCCTTGAAAACCAGGCAGTGGAATAAGAAAAGCCGCCAGTTCAAACTGCAGGCGGCTCCCCTTTGGTGAAGTACCCAAATCGTATCTTTCCCGGGGCATTCCGGGGTTTGCCGCTTATTACCTCATGATCATCAGCTTCCTGGTACCAATGACTTTACCGTCCTGTATGGCACGGATAAAATAAACACCCCTGGCCAGTCCGCTGACATCCATCTCGTATACTTCGGTCCCGGCAAGCAGTAGCCCGTTCCTTGCCAGGCTTCCCGTATGGGTGAAAAGCTGCACTTCCACAGTTTCTGCCAGGGCTTCACTGAAAGACAGGTAAGCTGTACCGGTAGCCGGGTTTGGATAGACCATCATGGAAAGGCTCCCGGATTCAAGGTGATCATTAACAGAAGAGATCACCGGATCGCTGTTCAGATCGGGATCATTGCTGGCTGCCTGGTATACCTTTTGGTTTTCAGCTCCCTGGACAAAAACCACCACATAGGCCAGGTCCTCGTTCAGGATATTATCGCTGATATCCCAACTTAGCGGGATCTGTTCTGAATCGCCGGGATTCCAGTCACGTATCAGGCTGATGCCCGCTGCGTTCGGAACCATAGCGCGGACCACATTTTCGAATACGGAAACTGAACCCGCCCCGGTATATGCAGGATCATCTATGGTCTTCTCAACAATGACGGTATATACAATATATTCACCGTAAGGTAACGTATCCAGCGCCTCCAGATCGATGTTTATATCGACTTTACCGTCCTGGCTGCTTGCTTCAAATTCTATGTTGAACGAAGGATCCGCAAGAGCTCGTGTAAAAAGGTCAAGGGTATCCAGGTCATTTTCGCTGAAGTCATATGCCATCAGTCCCCCGAGTCCCCCGTCAATCAACGCATACGGAACCTTGCGTGTACCGTAGAAGAGGCTTCTTGCACTTGCCGGCGCCGGGTTGTCCTCGTTCATCTTATCCGTATATCCCTCTGCTTCCACATGGTACTGAATGTCTATCACATCCAGGAAATTATTTTTAACAAGCTTGTTGATTCTCTGGTTTGCCTCGTTACTCTCAATCATCCCGGAATTTGTAAAGTGCTCGATCAGTACCACCCTGGAACGTTCCCCTATCCAGATATTGTCAAAGGCGAATCCCTTGTATTGATAGACGCTAGGTCCTGATGAAGCATATGCGATCCTGAACTGTACCCGGGACTTTCCGGTCAGTTGATCCAGGTTATGCCTGGACTGTTTCCAGTTTTCAAGGGAATCGAATTCAAAGGCGCCGGTCCATCCTTCTCCCTGTCCCCCGGGACCATCCTGTATACGGAAGGTATTGTACCAGTTTACGCTTCCATCATCCACGGCGCCCACATTATGCCAGGTTTCACCGTCATCGTAGGTATACTGCAGGGCGGTTCCGTCCCTGTCACGGTCGGAGGATACTTTCCTGTCGAGGCTTATCATGGGCCTTCGTGCACTACTGAAATCGAAACAGGGACTGCTTACCCATGACTGTTCGACCGTATCCTTGTTTACCAGGTCTGTATACCATGCCCGGCTGCCATTTTCCGGCAGATCGTATGGAAACTTTTCCGTTTCCACATCGTCAAGCTTCCAGCTTTTCTTCGGAGAATCCTTAAGCATAAAGGAATACCATCCCGCGGCATCCCCTTCGAAATCCTCTGTATAAGGAGCATCATCCGTGATGTTCCGGATGTAGGGCCTCAGGTATATAGTATCGGTTATTGCGGCAATACAACCCTTATCAGTAACGGCTGTAAACTCAACACTGTATTTGTCCCTGGCAGCGAACTGGTGAGAAAGCATGTCCAGTGCCGGTCCTTCATCGGAAACAACTTCAGTGCCCGCCATATCCGTGATCCTCCAAAGGAAATTCTCATCCCCGTCCTCGGTTTCGGATGTACCTTTGAATTGTACGGGACTGTCTGTGAAGCATTCTGTATCCCAGCTGATATCCACATCAGGTGTATTCCCAAGGTCAATAGTAATGGATTCAACTTCCTGACATCTCTTTTTATCCGATATTGTGTCGGTACCGGTTAATGAGACCGTCCTTCGACCGGGACCAGGGTAATGATGTGAACCGTTCTGCATGGTAAAGAACACATCTCTGTTGAACTCGCCGCTCGGTATATCTCCATAAACCCACTCCCAGCTTAATGAGCCTATCAGTCCCGAAGTATCACTTGTATTGCTCATACTGATCAGTCCCCCTTCAGCCAGTACACAGTGCTCAATAAACTCGAATTCAGGATCCGGTGCCTCATAGACCACGATCATGGCGGAATCTTTCTGGACACATTTGTAGGGACTTATGTAGGTATAGGTAATCCAGTTTTCACCCGTATCGGCCTTGCTGAGGTCGAATTCATATTCGAAACCTCCCAGGTCAACAACACCGCTTCCGGAGAATACATCGTTGGTGGGCCTTGAGCCCTCCAGGGAGAATGTGCCTTCATTGGTACAGTATTTCTGTTCACTCAGATTGGTCCCAATTTTTGCTGTTTCAAAGTATTCAATAACCATTTCCGTGTGCTCGTACAGCGGAACCCCGTCTTTATTCAGGTAATCGTAACGTATGAAAAGGCCCACAGTATAGTCTTGTCCAGTGGTAACCCAGTCCAGGATGGAAGGATTGAAGGTGGCTGTATTATCCCCGTTATCGGTCATGAATCCCGGTGGATAGATATCATCCTTAATACTAAACTGCCCGATGGTACCATCCAGGTTATCCACGAAAAGCGTAACCTCGTCATACAGGTAGCATGCCGTATCGGATGTCGAATTGGTCCAGGCAAATGAAACATCGGCCTCGACAATCCTGACAGCCTGGGAATCAACATTGAAGCAGGTATTTGCATCGGTATATTCATAGAAAAGCCAGTGGACAGTATCTGCACCAGTACTGCCCGTCAACCCGGCTTCATCAGGACGGAAAATGCTTTGCAGGGTATTCACGCCCTGGCCAAAGAATTCACCACCCGCAGGAATTCCGACCAAGTTGATTGGGACCGAATCGGTTACCGCATAAAAGGCCGCAAATGCAGTATCGAACAGGACCACCGGCAGGGGATGCACCACAACCAGTGAATTCCCTGAACCTGAATTTTCATTTCCGGTTCCGTCCCATACGGAATCGATGGAATAATTCATGGTCGAGTCAGGATCAATAAGAAGGGTATAACTGGATGTCGTGATATCTTCAATATAGTAACTGTTTGCTTCATCCCTGTATTTCAGCTTCCAGGGTTCTATGCCTGTCAGAGTGATATAAAGGCTTGCCGTATCGTTAATACATATTTCATCATGACCTGTCAGCAATGCAGTAGGTCTGACCGTAAGTACTGCCAAATCATCATTATTCAGTATCACCGTCTCTGCGGTGCTCTTATTCCCTGAGGCATCCTCCAGGATAATATAGGCTTCCAGGCTCCCTGCCGCTACCGTCGCGTCCCCGTCCTTCACCGGGTAAGTGATCGTATAGGTGCTGCCCGAGGGTACAAATCCGAGTCCCTCAGTCGCATAGACACCATTTATCCAGGACTCTTCCGACAGCAGATAATCCGGGCCGTCTGCCGAAACTGTAAGGATTACCTCTCCGCCGATTATGACCGTATCCGAGAGAGTTGCATTGTTAATGCTGTCAATAACCGGAACGACGGCATCAATGGACAGGTCATTTGCAGCAATTGGCGGGTAGGAATCATTGATATTGCCGGCCTCATCACTCAGATAGATCTTTGCCTGGAGTCCCCCGTCAGGAACATTCGGGTCATTAGCTACAATCGTATATGTCAGGCTGTAGGTTCCGCCGCCGATATCCTTGAATACAACACTGGTATCGCTTATCGGGATGGTGTTGATCTCGGTACTGTCTTCCGGAACCAGTCCCGCTTCAAAAGCGGAGATCAGGAGCACTACTTTATCACCGATTTTTTTATCCACCTCGTCGAGCAGGAAAAGGGATGATACAACGGGTTTGTGCGCATCCAGCAGGTCGGAATCCTGTATGATGCTGTCGTTATATTCTATACCATTCACAGGCAGAGCATTGAGCTGGAGGCCATTGACCGGGATCGATTTATCTGCCAGGTAATCATTCCCGCCTTCGGTCACTGTGAACCATGCGGTATAGTGGCTGTCTGATTCCTTGTTGAGGGAATACAGGGGATAGCCACCGATATCTCCGCCACCGGGAGTATATGTTGAATCTGAATATTCCGACAGGAAGATATCCACCTCAACAGCATCTCCGATCATCATGGACTGGTTCAGAATGGAAACATTGTTCACGACAGGTTCAATATTCGGATCCACAGGCAGAAGTGAGGATTCAAGGATGCCGGACTCAGTTTGAATAAGCACCGTATTATCGATCCATATCCTCATATTGTGATATTCAATATCAAAATCAGAATCCGGATAGGTAAAATCAAGATTCACGATCAGTGTTGAGTCACCATCCTTTAACACCGAGGCAATATCCAGTCCCGGGGGAGCATTGTTCAATCCATAATCACCCGGAAGCAGCGTCACAGCAGGTAGAAACGCTTCTTCAAAGAAATCCACGCGAATGCTTATCGTATCCAGGGCAAACTCCCTCAGCCAGGAGCTAGGGGTCGCGGTTGCAACCGGCGTTTCAGGGTAGCCATCCAGGGTTATTGCATCACTGACGAGGCTGTCTGAGGTCTGCATCAGGTTACTTCCCATAATGCTTATCGTCATTGATCGATTATCATCGAAGTCATGCCATGTATTTTCAAGGTTTATGGTAAAATTGGCGGAATCGCTTATGCTCACCGAGCTTATGCCCAGGCCTTCCGTAGCATTCAGAAGATGAACATCCGAATCGCTAAAACTGCCCGTATTTATGATCCATTCCTCGACCAGGTGCACATCCAGGGATTGCCCGTCCAGATCGTATTCATACAGAGGTCCCCCGGAAAGATCAGCCTGTGGGTTTTCATTCGTGGCAGAAATGGGCTCTGTCTCGGAGATCAGGTTTGCGGTACTGTAATGAAGTTCATTATAATTAATGGAAAGCTGGATGCCGGTACTGGCGTCAAAGTCCTCGTAGGAATGTGAGAGATATACCTCGAATGACAATGAATCCAGGGGGATCACATCGCTGATCCCCAGGTTTGAAAGTGTGGTTACCAGACCAACATCTTCCGTACCGAATGTCCCGGTTTCATCGATCCAGTCATCCGACAGGGTTACCGTCAGAACGCGGCCGTCCAGGTTATACTCTGTCAGTGCAACGTCCGGATTTACGGCTGCCGAAGGATTCTCTGCATAGGCCTGTATAGTAATATCTCCCTCATCGGTATACAGGTCGTCTCCGGTATTCCATTTCAGGATGCTTCTGTCGATCCTGATCCTTGAATGATCGAATGTGGTATCGAAATTCGTAAAGTCAAAATCCAGGTTGATAAAAACATTGTCCCCGTCGCTTACGGCA
>CBFDEE010000042.1:0-11442 GCA_965603745.1 uncultured Bacteroides sp.
GGAAGCCTGTCAGGATAATCACCATGATCTACCCTCCAGGCAATCTTCATATTCTTCCGCGATACTGCGGGACCTTCAGAGCATTTCACGCCCAGAGGCACAGGGGATTTGGTGAGGGACTTATCAAGCACCCATAATTCAGCCTCAGTATTTCGGCTGGGCATTGGAAATTGCGAGTTAAACTTTCTGGCACCGGACAGCAGGATATTTCCATCGGGTAAATAGAGGGCCCTGACGTATCCCTCATGGTAATAATGATGCGTAAGTGGTTTTATAACACCGGATTTCACTTCCACCTCAAATACATCCCCGAAGGTTTTTTCTATAAACAATATCCTGGAACCATCATGCGACCAGTCAGCCCGCTGCCCGAAACTGGTCAGCCTCGTTATATGATCAGGCAGATTTTTTGACGGATCCATGACGGCCTCGTCCGATTGTTTCTTGTTCTGACTCCCGCATCCTTGCACCAGCAGGATTCCGAACAGCAGAAATGACAGTATCTTTTTCATATTCTCATTATTTATATCAAAGATTAAGTAACTCATTCACTGCATTAACGGTAAAAATATGGCTGGCGCCCATACTTATCACGTATTCATTCTGTCCCCATAAAAAGGGCCAGTCTTCCTTGTTCTCCGGAAAATCAGGCCGTATGATCAGGCTGGGACGGGCGTTCATAATTATAGCCGGGGACTTGATTATTGAGGCGGATACAGCCCGGAATTTGAATGGATTTCCGATTTTTGCCTGCTTCATGGATTATTGTACGGTTATGGTGAAATAATATTTTCCCGATCCTATTCGCAGGGTCAGGGTCCCTTCATTCCCGGACAGGATCCCTTCGTTCACGGACAGGACCTCGAGTCCCCCGACACTCTCCAGGGGATCCCCACTTTCCAGGAGGGTGTAATCGCCTTCTGCAGGTATCTGTACGACAGCCCTTGCATTGGCCGGGATCTGTATCTTCAGGTTCAGCTCAGTATCCGTTTTTTTCCATTCGGAAACAATCGCCCCATAAGGGGATTCAAAACTTGCCGAGGCAGAGCTGATGCCGCCGACTATATTGGGACTGATCAGAACTTCCTTATACGCAATAGAATTCTCCGTCTGCCGGATTCCTCCAAGTCCCCCGTAAAACCATTCCATTAAATGTCCCAGCATCATGTGATTGTTGGAGACAACCCGCAGGGCAGGCCATGATTCTGTCAGTGCGGTTGCACCTTTTCTCAGCTGGAACCCGTAGCCGGGAACATCATCCCGGGCATTCATATCATAGAGCAGCTCACCTTCCCCTCCATCCTGCAGGGCCCTAACCAGAAAATGATAGCCTATATCGCCGGCAGTCAACACCTTGCCGGAAGCGTAGATTGAGTCTGACAGGTTTGACAGGACCAGGTCCCGGTATTCCTCCTCCACAAGTCCCAGCACCAGGGGCATGGACATGGCTGTCTGGCTGCCGGTGGCATAGGTTCCGGCATCCGGATCGAAAAATTTTGAATTGAAAACATCCCGGACTTCCATTGCCCGTTTGCCGTATTTTTCAGCTTCCCCTGGTTTGCCCAGCAATTCCGCTATCCTGGCTATCAGAACAAGGTCATAATAATAGATTGCCGTAGCCGTAAGCGGTATGGGGGTCAGCTGGGCATATCCCGGCCGTTCGGGTCCCATATCATACCAGTCCCCCAGCCCGTGAGACAGAATATGATCCTCGGACATGCTCTCCAGGTAGTCCGCATACCGGATCATCATTTCCCACGTATTTGCAAGTTTCGATGTATCGCCATACCACCTGTATAGCTGCCATGGCATAATGATAGATGCACTTCCCCACTCCGGGGTATCCCGGAAATCCACAAGATCATCCTCAAAACGGGTAAATTCCGGCACTATACAGGGTACTAATCCCTCTTCAGTCTGCGCGTCCATCATGTCACTGATCACCTTGCTGTACAGTTGGTAGATATCAAAATTGTAGTGTACACTTCCACCCATCAGGTAGGTCTGTTCCAGCCAGCCCAGTTTCTCCCTGTGCGGGCAGTCGGTGGTTACACTCTGGATATTACTGCGTATTGCCCACAGGATCAGGGAATTTATCCGGTTGAATAGCTCGAACGAGGTCTGGAATTCCCCTGCCTGCGGCGCGGAATTCCGGGTGTGCAGCATTTTAAGGCCGTGAATTTTTGGCAGTGTCGATTTAACCGTATCGGGAACGGCGCCTTCTACCTGCACGTAACGGAAGCCGTAATAAGTAAACCTTGGCGACCAGGTCTCCGTTCCCTGGCCTTTCAGGATGTATTGCAGGTAATATGGCCGGCCCGATGCTCTCTGCTCAACTTCCATGTTATCCTGTATCAGTTCGGCAGGGAGGATTCTCACGGTATCCCCGCGATTCCCGCTTACCTTGATCTCGACAATACCGGAAGCAATCTGACCGAAATCATAGAGGAATTTTTCTTCATCACCGATACGGCTGACGGATACCGGTTCCAGTATCTTTTTGACCTTAACGGGGTAGTCCATCTCTGCAGTGAATTTCCTGGAGGGGGACTTAACCTTTATTGCATGCCTCCACCTGTTATCGTCGAAACCGGGACGGTCCCAGCCAGGTATTTCGAGGGTAGCGTTATAGTCCTCACCTCCGTACACATTAGAATATGTCACCGGACCGGGAGCCACCTTCCAGTTTTCATCGCTTACGATCACCTCGCTGCTTCCGTCCTGGTAAATGAGCCTTAGCATAAGGATCATCTTCGGATTGCCATACGCTGTCATTATATACCTCCAGCGGGAATTTGGAACATTATAAAAACCGTTCCCCAGCATCATACCAAGGCTGTTTTTACCCTCTGCGACCTGTACGGTAACATCGTAGACATTATAAAAACTTTGTTCGTCGTAATTGGTCCAGCCCGGGCTAAGAAGCCGGTCGCCGACTTTTTCCCCGTTCAGCCTGAGCTCATAATGGCCCAGCCCGGAGACAAAAACCAGGGCCCTGGATGGTTGTTCCTTTGCAGTGAACTCCTTTCTGAAAATGGGCAATAAATGTTCCCCGTTCGGTACGTTTCTCCACTCCGGTTTCACCATGGGAACATGTATCCCGGGCACCACCCTTTTCTCCGGATCCAGCTCAGAGAACGCGATCCACTCTGCCGGGTTCCAGTCCTCCTTCGAGGCCAGTCCCGTTACAAACCTCCCCGTTTCGCTCCAGGGAGATTCGTTCCCCAGGTTATCCCATACCTTCACTCTCCAGAGATAGCCTGTACCGGGTTCCAGTGCAGGTCCCCCGTAGCCAACAAGGATGCTTTCATCGCCCGTCTTCCTTCCCGAATCCCATACGAGATCCTCAGCCGCGAAAGATCCCGGATGATCCTTCGTAACGACCAGGTGGTAAGCGGTCTGCGTGACATTCCGTTCCGGGGAGGATATCTTCCAGCTGAAGCGTAATCCGGTAGTAGGTACACCCATCGGTTTGGGGCTGTTTTCGCAATAGATTGTTGATACACGGAATCCTTCCCGGGAACATCCTGTGATAAGGGAAAAGACCAACAGCGCTGTCAGAATTGCAGGTGTTCTATGTCTTTTCATCGATAGAGTTTAATTGGTAATATTAGTTCCTGGTTTTCTGGCTAATCCTGGTTTGCAGATTACTTCTGAACATGGGGGTGGTTCCGGCCTGTTGTTAATCATCAATCATCAATACGATATCATTTCTCCTGGATTCCGGGCTTATACTTATAAGTTCGGGGTTACCGTTTGCCATCCTGGCTTCCACCACGGTGTTTTGCGGGGCGTGCAGCCTGAAATGTACATCCCACTCTTCCGGCCAGGCAGGGAAGAGCATGATTTTTTCCCCATTTGCCTGCAGCAACATTTCCTGCAGCCCGATCATACCCGAGCCTCCCCAGTTATGGTCCGGCACCCAGTCTTTTCCAGGTCCCCAGAAGGCCGGGAAACGGCGGCCGGAATCCTGCAGCTTCTTGCTGCTTTCTTCCGCGGCCTCCTCCCTGAGTCCCATGCATGCTGCAAATATATTATATTGCTTCCAGCTGACATGATCCCGGAAGGCCCGCACCTCGGGATCATACATCCATGTATTGATTGCGGTATCCAGTCCAGCTTTACCCAGCCCGTAAATCCTCCAGGGATAGACGGGATACAGCTGGGGGGCTTCCGTGTTCTGGATCCGTTCCCAGGATTCTGCCGGCGCAATCAGGGTATGTCCCTCTATTTCCCTGTACGGGATGGGCGGTATGGTCTGAAGCATCCCGGCCCAGTGATCCCGTTTATCCTCATCCATGTATTTACCGGGAAGTTCCAGCAGGCCTGTCAGTACCTGCTGCAGGGCTGCGATCGTAGGCGTGGCATTGTTGGCTGCCTTATAGGTTTCACAGGCTGACCCGGGATACAGCACAAGCCTGCCCATGCTGTCAAGTTCCGCCTCTCCCCTCAGCCAGGCGAGGAAACGGTAGTGTACGTCAAAAAATGCAAGACAGCTTTCGAACAATGGCAGGTATTCTGAGATATCCCTGCCCGTATATTGTTCCAGTTGTAAGATCATCAGGCAGAATTCCAGTGCCGTATCCCACTGGTATTCAAGCCATAAATTATGCTGCATGCCGGGATCCTTTCCGGGAGGCCTCTCCCAGCTGTATTCCGTACAATTCGGCAGTCCGAAATTCTCGAGCTGCTCGGTAAAACAGGCGCCGTTATGATCCCAGTATACCCTGCTTCTCAACTCGGCATTCTTAAGCGACCGGAGATAGAAATCAAACTGTGGCCGCATCATATCGAAATCACCGCTCTTCAGCATCGGGAAATAAACCAGCCGCTGGTTCTGGGCCGTGAATGTCCCTCCTCCCCAGTTCCGGAAATCAGGGGTGAAGCGCCAGTCCTCCCGTATAAAAACCGGGTCGTAGGTAAATAATCCCCCATTGAATTTGGTCGGCCATTTCCCCCGGGCATTGCATCCCAGCATATACCTGAACAGCTGGTAATTCCGTCCAACCTGCCAGGCAGTGGATGAGTCGTCATTATCCCCTGATCCTACCCGGATAAAGCTCCTTTCCCAGAATCCGTCCCACCACATGAGGGTTTCCCTGAAGGCCTTTTTGCCTGCAGTCTCTGCATCCGCGATGGTTTTCAGAAGGCCCGCCTTCCAGTATTCCATCTCTTCTACCCGGTCCGTATGCAGGTATATCTCAAGTTCGTGATTTTTTGCCGCTGTGGTACTACGCAGGTTCCATCCCATGAATTCCGTATTCAGGTATTTACCTGAATGTGTGCCGTCCGGCTCCAGGGATTGTCCCCTGATGAATCCCCCGTAGGTCAGGTTATGCAGTGGATTATACATCAGGTGTTTCACGGAATCCATGCCCTGCTGACTGATGGTTACATCGAAAACCGTGGGGGAAAGATTCCGGTGGTAAAACTGTATCCCGCCCCGGGTAAAACAGATCTCGTCACGCCGTTTGACGAGGCTGTCCGGCGGAACCCAGCGGTATGAATTCTCGCGGCTCTCGTCCCTCCTCATAAGGATATCATCGTGACGCCAGCTTTCATAGCTTACTAGAGCTTCGACATCCCGGTTGCAATCCAGTTCCGCATGAATTACCGGGCGGTGGACATCCACCCAAATCCTCATCTCCCCCTCCAGTTCATTGTTCTTTCCGTTGATCTGCACGTATCCTTTCTCCAGGACCAGTTCCTGCCTGAACTCCGTCCCTTCGAACGGATTCGGGCTGAACCGCATCCGGACGCGTCCGAGTTTCACAAAAGTATTATTCTCATCGAAGGTCCCGGAACGCGATATATAGAACAATATATCCCCATTCTCTGACCATACATTCAAGCCAATGTCGCCTCCCCCGCATGGCATTGACCCGGATACATCCTGGCTGGGTGACTCCCAGACTATGTTATAGCCATTCACAGGTGCGGGCCTGTCTGCGGTACATGCTGAAATCATGATACTTACTGAAATCATGATCAGCGGGGTAACGATCCCGGCCGTAATATTTTTACTCTGTACTTTCATCGCCTGTAGATTGAAACATTCCCGGAAATTCCTGCACTGAGAAGCGGTCTGCCTTCAAAAAAGACCGGGTCGGTTGTCCAGCTTATCCTCTCTTCGGGCGGAAGGGTAAGGTCTCCCATCATGCGGTTGGCCCAGGTATTGCTTACATGTATTTCAAGCTTGTTATCCCCCGGAACCAGTTGCCTGCTGATCTCAACCCGGTAGGGATGCGTCCATATCACCCCGCAGGGTTCCCCGTTCAGGTATACATCGGCCATATCATGCAATTCCTCAATACCCAGCCAGTACCTCGTATCCTCTGCATCCGTTTCGTTCCAGGCAAAGGTATTGCTGTATACGGCCGTACCCGAATAATAACGTATACCAGGATCGCCGGATACATGCCAGCTTTCAAGTTCCTTCATGGCAATGATTGTATCCGGCCCGCCAAGCAGGGGATCGAAGAGGACCTTCCAGTCCCCTTCCAGGTCTGCGACATGAACAGGATCCGTCAGGTTGGCGGCCCCTTCCATCTGCATTTGTCCCGTTTTTCTTTCCAGTACAATGAATATGGATCCGCTGGGTTCGAACTTCAGGGGTATGATCGTACGCCCGTCCCTGATCTGCCAGTTCGTGGCGGCAGTTACCTCCCCGCTCAGCGGGTCATAGAGGTCCGGCCGGAAGCCGGAGGCCCGGATTGAAAGGATAAGTTCGCGGGTTTCCTGGCGCTGGTTGGAGAAGAAATATATCTCGGAGCCTTTCAGCCTGCGGTGTGTCCATGCTATTCCCCCTGCCCTGTCCCCAGAACTTTCCAGTGCCACAAGGTCCGGTTCGAGTCCCATATGCCCGAAAGTCTCCTCTTCCCAGGGCGTTGTAAAGATCCTTCCTTTCCCATTCCTGTAAGTTTTACCGGATCCACCGGCCGGTTCGGCATCCAGGATTTCCAGCAGGGTTTTGCCTGACCTGGTCCCCAGGGTTTCCGGTATGAGAATGTCCGCACCTGCTTCCACGAGTTCCCTGATCTTCCCTGCCGCCTTGTCTGATATAACATTACCGCCGGGGTCCATTCGCCGGGCACCGGGAACAACCAGCAGGGCATAGCTGGCCCCTCCCGGCAGAACGATCCTTCCATTCCTGACCCTGGCCCGGTTCAGCAGGACATCCGGGTTGAACGAATCATATTTATAGCCCCTCAGGGGATCGGTCCAGTCTTCCGGGTCGGCCATATTGGCCGAACTTCGTACGCCGGCAGGGAATTCGCGGCGCGGTGCGCCTTCATTGGCAAGCCTTGTCTTCTCAGACCGGACCACGTCTTCGCCAAAGATGCCGGGAAGTACCGGGACAAGGCGGTCCGGAAGAATCGCCCTTGCCGGGATCTCTTCGCCGGTAAATACTGCAATATCGGCAACATGCACACCTTTCTGAAGCAAGGCCTGACAGCGACTGTTGTATTCCACCCAGGCTCTGCCCTGCTTCCACCAGACCTGGTCACGCTGGAAAAACAGGCCGATGCGGCTCAGGGTCATACCGGGCTTTCGGTCCATCCAGGGATTATGTGCAAAAACATGGTACACGAACCGGTTGATCCCAAGAGCGAAATTCCTGTCCCCCGTGGCCTTAAGCTGGGCCGGGTGTTCACCCCAGTTAAACCTGAGCTCGGTGAATGCTTCTGCCTGGACAATGGATTTCCCATAAACATGCGCTCCAGAAACGGCATCAAGCATATCGTTGGGTTTGTCATGGGTCGGGCTCCATATCCAGAATTCGCCCATGGGCAAATCGACAGACCTGTAATGCAGCATTCCGTCGCATGTCATGGTGGGGGCAACGCATTCCGCAGAGAAGGAACAGCCATGCTGATGTGCTGATTCCGCCATGACATCGTAGAAATTGTCAATAATAAGTTCTGATATGGTGATGCGGACATCGTGCAGGAATCTTTCTGTCTCGGCAACACTCTGCAGGGGGATGCCCGCCATCGCAGGCAGGAAGGGTAAAGGATCGTACCCCCGCCTTTCGGTAAACTCATCCCTGAATACAGGCGACCAATTCTGGCTGCCGCATTCCCAACTGTCCATATGGAATACCTTTAGCACCTGTTCCACCAGTTCGGGACCGGCTTTTTCGACAGCAGCACCGAACCAGCCTTCGAACTGGATCTTCGCCGCTTCCGGGTTGAACTTGTCGCATTCCAGTCCCAGTCCCCCTCCCCCGGTATAATTTGTTTTCCCGGTCGAGGTATGGCCCATTCTCAGGACGGTCCATTTTCCCGGAGGCACATCCCAGTTCAGGTTTCCGGCGGTATCCATTCCGGAAGTTAGATCCAGGAGATCTTCCCGGGGAATGCACAGGCTGTCGGGAATCTGTGTTGAAGTTGTCGGGGGACCAATCCTCCAAATCGAACCGTTTTTGCCTTGATACTGGTGGATCCTCGGAGAACCCGAAAGGTGTATGCCTGCGATACCTAGTCCGGGTGTCCATTTGGCCATCTCCAGGTCCTCTGCCCCGGGTTCGAAGTCCCGCACACTGTGAACAAAACGGAAATGCCTTGCGGTCGTGTGTTCGATGGCATGAACTACAGGCATCGACTCCTCCTGCCAGCCATGCCGCGGCGGCTTGAGACGGCATACGGTATAGTAGTTTTTCCCGTCGTCGCTGCACTGGATCCAGAGCCGGTGCGAGGCATAATTAAATCCCCTGGTACGTATGGTAATATTACGGCAGGTAAATGGGCTATCAAAGCTATACTGTATCCAGCAGGAGTCCATGCTGCGGAAGAGCTCCCCGCTGTTGCCCGTGGCAAGAAAGCCTGGATTATTCCCGGGAACACTGCTGCTGACTTCCGGTAACACGAGGTCTGTGTTCATCCCTGCATCTTTGGAGGCCGGAAAAGCAAACACGGCAATATCCCTGTAATAATCCTCGATCGTTTCGGGTTGCTCCAGCAGTATTTCACAGGGCCCCTCACCTTCCACAAGGGTTTCTGTCCAGACAATCTTCTGCATGGACATTTCGGGTTTGATCCAGGGACCTCCTGCCAGGGCAAATCCGTCGCTGGCATGCATGCCGATATCCAGTCCCAGACGATCCGCTTCGTTCATTGCATGAAGCACCAGATCCCACCAGAGGGGTGAAAGCTGGACTGCAGGCGGATCATACTGCGGCGGGTCCTGGGGACCCCGAATGGGGAATAGCACAGCTCCCCCGAGCCCTGCCTGCTTCATGGCTTCCAGGTCGGCCGTGAGCCCTTCTTTTGAAACGGCTGCGTTCATCCAGTACCAGAAAGTCCAGGGTTTTGCCGGTTCGGGCGGGTCCTGAAAATCTTCCCGGATCTGTCCGCTTGTTGTATCATCTGCACAGCTCATGAAGGTGAACAGACCGAGCAGGATCCCGGGGATCAGCAGCCATTTTGTGAAGTTCTTTTGCTTGTTTTTGTTCATTGGCATCAGGGGTATGATCACTCAAAACTGAAATAGAGGGTCCCTGTCCATGGACCACTGACATGTTTTGCCTGCGAGGAGGGTCCTATAAGGTCTGTTGCATTCACCTTATTACGTACTGCTGGTATGACATCAAGTACGGCGATGCCTGTTTCCGGCAGGGTGTAGAGCAGGGCATCCCTCCCATCCCGGGGTGTATAAATACCCAGGTAATTTTCCGGATTATTGTTTGCGATATGGATGATGCCTTCCGTTGTCCGGAAACTGGCCCAGTACCAGCCGCTGAAGTATCCCTTGAACTCTGGGTAGGTGAAAGATTCGGCCGGTACGGGATCGTTATAGGCATTCTCCCAGACATCGATCCGGGTTCCGTGCAGGCGGTTCTGCCAGACCCGGTAAGGGCCTTCCCCGAGCCAGCGGACGGACCTCATTTCCGTTTCCGGGTAATCAAATGCTATCCCCATCAGTTCCACGGCCCCGTCATACCGGTACTCGTAATCCATACGAACCCCGGCATCCGGCGATATAATCCATTTTGTGCCGGTCAGTGGACCGAAATAGCGGGCTTCCACCACGACATTTTCGTCTTCCTGGTAAACATCCAGATCCAGCAGTTTTGACTCAGAGAAAATCTCTTTATAAACACGGTCGACTCCTTCCGGAGCCCCCGGGTCTAAGGATCCGTCAAGGGTTCGGTCACCACGGCGTGCAGCAATAAATCGCGGTCCGCTTCCAAAGCCGATCTTCCGGCCTTCCTTTACTACGCCATCCAGCATCCCGCTTGCCGGATCGAACAGAAGTTCCAGGTCCCCTGCTGTAACGCTTACCTGATCCCCGTCACGGCTGAATTGTGCACCTTTCCCGGTTTTTTTCCCAGCGGGCATATTTACCTGACGGTCGCCGGTCCTCCAGGACCAGGTCCATGTTTCTGCCCCGCCGGGATCCAGGGCAGTGAGGTACAGTACATCGGCCTGCCGCCAGTCCGTAGGTAGTTCCAGTTCCAGGATCCCAGTATGCTGAGGCTTGATGTCGGGAGGCTCTGCTTTTCCCGAATACAATACCCGGCGTCCTATTTGTTTATCCCCCGGATCGAAAAAGCGTACCAGTTCCCATCTGAATGAACAGTTCTTAAGGTTGGTGAAATAATGCCTGTTCTCAACCGGGAGGGTTCCGTCAAAATCCCCTGGAAGATCCTGCAAGCCGATATGTACCGGAGACCATATTTCCTTTATTGTAAAAAAACTGCCTTCTTTTTCAAGATGGGGACCTACAATACCATCGGCACCGTGATTGCCGTCCGTATCTATGCTGTCATTCCAGTCGGTCCTCATTATGCCTTCATCCGCGAATGCCCAGAGGAGTCCTCCTCCACACCTGGGATGCTTCCTCATCATTTCCCAGTAATCGTCGAGTCCCCCTCCATGTCCCCCGTCATACAAGCCGTGCAGTATCTCCGTAGGAAAGAAGATCAGCTCACCCCTCAGGTATTCCTGTGTCTCCCCGTAGGAACGGTAATGCATGGTCTCCACACCGCTGAGGTCCTGCTGGGGATGAAGCACGGGTCGTTTCCCGGGATCCCATCGGTCAAATTCCGTGTCCAGATCCGTGTTCCACCCCCCCTCGTTCCCGTTATCCCAGAACAGGATCGATGGATGGTTCACGTCACGTGTAACCAGTTCCATGACCAGCTCCCGGCCCACTTCCGTATCGTATTTTCCGTGCCAGCCGCCCAGTTCATCCAGAACGTACAGGCCCAGTTCGTCACAGGCATCCAGGAATTCCGGGTCCGGGGGATAATGCGACATGCGGACTGTGTTCATGTTCATTTCCTTCATCAGCTTAACGTCCTCATAATTCGATCCGCGGCTCAGTGTCCGGCCGGATTCGGGGCGGAAACTGTGCCGGTTCACCCCTTTCAGCAGGATACGCTGGCCATTGAGGTAAAATCAATCCCCCTCCCGGATCTCAAAGGTTCGGAACCCGGTC